>CANIFM010000141.1 GCA_947466955.1 Bacteroidota bacterium | reverse complement strand
CAAAATATCTTGTGGATTTTTCAATGCTTCTTTAACTTCATTCAACGTGTTTTCATAAGAAGCAAAATGCGTTTTGACAGCATCACTTGTAATGGCTTCGATACGACGAATACCTGCCGCAACAGCGCCTTCAGAAACAATTTTGAAATACCAGATTTCAGCTGTATTTTTCACGTGGATTCCACCACACAATTCCATGCTTTCACCAAATTTTATAGCGCGAACTTCATCCCCATATTTTTCTCCAAAAAGTGCCATTGCACCTTCTTCCACTGCTTGTGCAAACGGTATATTTCTACGTTCTATTAATGGCAATTGCTCCTGAATTCTTGCATTTACAAAATCTTCTACCTGTTGCAATTCTTCGTCCGTTACTTTGGCGAAATGCGAAAAGTCGAAACGCAGGTAGTTTGGATTTACCAAGGATCCTTTTTGCTCAACATGAGTTCCCAAAATGCTTCTCAAAGCTTGGTGCATCAAGTGCGTTGCCGAGTGATTTCTTGAGGATAAGCTTCTTAAATCCTGGTTTACTTTGGCGACAAAACTGGCGTTTACATTTTCTGGCAACTTTTTAGCCAAATGCAAAATCAAGTTATTCTCTTTTTTGGTGTCAATGATTTCTATTGTTTCGTTTGCAGAAACCAAAGTCCCTTTATCGCCAACTTGTCCTCCACCTTCAGGATAAAAAGGCGTGTTACTTAAAACTATTTGGAATAAAATACCGTCTTTTTTACTGTCAATTTTACGGAAACGAGTGATTTTAACTTCGTTTTCAGCTAGATCATACCCTACAAATGTTTCGGTATTTCCTTCTGCCAATAAAGTCCAATCTTCAGTTGAAACTTCAGATGCAGCACGAGAACGCTTTTTTTGTTCTAGCATCGCTTTATCAAAACCAGCTTCGTCCAATTCGTATCCTCTTTCTCTTAAAATCAGCGCCGTTAAATCGATTGGGAAACCAAAAGTATCGTATAATTCGAATGCTTTTTGTCCTGAAACCGTTTTTCCATCTGTAGCAGAAATTACATTTTCTAACAATTGTAATCCTTGATCTAATGTTCTTAAAAAAGAATTTTCTTCTTCTCGAATTACATTCATAACCAAGTTTTTCTGGGCAATAATTTCTGGAAAAGAACTTCCCATTTGACTGCTCAAAGTTTCTACTAATTGGTAAATAAAGGCTTCTTTAGTATTCAAAAATGTAAATCCGTAACGAATAGCACGACGCAAAATTCTACGAATTACATATCCTGCACCTGTGTTTGATGGCAATTGTCCATCGGCGATTGCAAAAGCTACCGCACGAACGTGATCTGCAATAACTCGAATAGCAATGTTGATTTTTTCTTCGTCGTCGTCTTTGGCTTTAATGGTATATTTTCCGCCTGTAATTTTCTCAATGTGTTGGATAATTGGCGTAAAAACATCCGTGTCATAATTCGATTGAACTCCTTGCAAAACCATACACAAACGCTCGAAACCCATTCCAGTATCCACGTGTTGCGCTGGTAATTTTTCAAGTGAACCATCGGCTTTACGATTGAATTCCATAAATACATTGTTCCAAATTTCCACTACGTGCGGATGGTCATTGTTGACTAAATCTTTACCTGAAATTTTTGCTTTTTCCTCGGAAGAGCGAATGTCAACGTGAATTTCAGAACAAGGACCACAAGGACCTTGCTCGCCCATTTCCCAGAAATTGTCCTTTTTGTTTCCGAGGATAATTCGATCTTCGGAAATTAAGGTTTTCCAAATATCATACGCTTCTTGGTCGAAAGGAACATTTTCGTCTGGATTTCCTTCAAAAACAGAAACGTAAAGAATGTCTTTTGGGATTTTATAGACTTCGGTTAATAATTCCCAAGCCCAATGGATCGCTTCTTTTTTGAAATAATCTCCAAATGACCAGTTTCCTAGCATTTCGAACATCGTATGGTGGTAGGTGTCAATCCCTACTTCTTCTAAATCATTATGTTTTCCTGAAACACGAAGACATTTTTGGGTATCGGCAATTCTATTACTTTTTGGAATTGCGTTACCTAAAAAATATTCTTTGAACTGCGCCATTCCTGAGTTGTTGAACATCAAGGTTGGATCATCTTTTAGGACGATTGGTGCTGATGGAACTATTAAATGTCCTTTGCTTTCAAAAAAATCTAAAAATTGCTTTCTTACGTCTTGTGATTTCATTGTTATTGTTTAATCGGTTATTTGGTTAATTGGTTAATTGGTTTTCGTATGAACGAATACCCAAATCAACGGATTAACGTTTTTGCCCCAGATTGCAGTGGAAAGCTTCGAGATTTTGAAATTTATTTTTTCTTGAGCTGGCAGAGCGACCAAAGGAAGCTCCTGCTGGCTCGTAGAAAAAAAGATTTCAAAACGAGAACTTGCAACGGAAAGCTGGAATAGGCACATAAAATAGTGTTAAAAAAAGCGGTGAACTACTGAAACATTTATTAAATTTGTTTTTCCAACGCTTTGTAAATTTATAAAACCTATTTTTACAAAGTGCAAAAATAGCATATTTTTAAAACATGGCGAAGGTAAAATATTATTACGACACAGAAAGTTTGGCATATAAAATTATTACTCCTTTAAAAAGAAGAAGTTTTGCTTATTTTATGCTGTTTTTGTTGGCTTCGTCCTTATTTGGATTTTTGGCATTTGTAGTTTTATTGAATACCCCATTTTTTGAAACGCCAAAAGACAAGTTTCAGGCTCGAGAAATTGAGAATTTGAAGATTAGATATGGGATTTTGAATCGGAAAATGGATCAAGTTGATGAAGTTTTGAGTTCGATTGAAGACCGTGATAATAATTTATATCGTGCCTATTTTAACTCGAATCCTATTTCTGAAGAAGACAGAAAGGCAGTTTTTGGAACTGAAAATCGATACAAGAATTTAGAAGGTTACGATAATTCGGAATTGGTGGTCAACACTACAAAACGGGTTGATGTGCTTTCGAAAGAGCTTGTGGTTCAGTCGAAATCGTTGGATGAAATTTTGAAATTGGCAAAAAGTAAGGAAAAATTATTGGCTGCAATTCCAGCAATTCAACCTGTGAGAAATGAGAATTTGAAGCGAATGGCATCTGGTTTTGGATATAGAAGTGATCCGTTTACGAAGGCGAGAAAATTTCACGAAGGAATGGATTTTACTGCCAAAATGGGAACGCCAGTATTTGCATCGGGTGATGGCGTTGTAGCGAGAGCGGACAATGCGGCGTCGGGATTTGGAAATCATATTGTAATTCGGCACGGTTTTGGTTACGAAACGTTGTATGCGCATTTGAGTAAATATAAAGCACGTGTTGGACAATATGTGAAACGCGGCGATATAATAGGTTATGTAGGAAGTACAGGGCGTTCGGAAGCGCCGCACTTGCATTATGAAGTTCATAAAAATGGTGATGTGGTGAATCCTTTGAATTTTTATTATGGAAATATTTCTGCTGCAGAATATGTAGCTATTTCAAAAATTGCGAATCAAGAAAATCAATCTTTAGACTAATGAATATACTGTTATCACCGGACAAAAGGTACTACAGCATTGGCGAATTGGCCAAAGCATTTGATGTAAACGCATCATTAATCAGGTTTTGGGATAAAGAATTTGACATCCTAAAACCTAAGAAAAACGCAAAAGGAAATAGAATGTTTACGCCCGAAGACGTGTCTAATTTGAAATTGATATTTCATTTGGTCAAAGAACGCGGATTTACATTGGAAGGTGCCAAAACTCATTTGAAAGAAGGTCAGAAAAAAACCTTAGATAAATATGAAATTATCAGCAAATTAGAAGCTATAAAAATGCAGTTGAATGCTATTAAATTAGAATTATAGGCCCCCTAACCCCCGAAGGGGGAAATAGAAATAAATAAATAATAAATAAACTTTAAATTAAACAAAAATGGATTTTAAAAAATTATTACCTTGGATTATTGCAGTAGTTGTTATCATTGGAATTTACAGCTGGGTTAAAGGAATTAATAATACAGCCGTGACATACGAGCAAGATATTAATGAATCTTGGGGTAATGTTCAAACGTCTTATCAACGAAGAAATGATTTGATTGGAAACTTAGTTAACACTGTAAAAGGTGCTGCGGATTTTGAAAAAAGTACTTTGACAGCTGTTATTGAAGCACGTGCCAAAGCAACTGCGGTAACTATTGACCCAAGAAATATTACACCCGCACAATTGACAGAATTCAATAAAGCGCAATCAGGAGTTAGTTCTTCTTTGTCTCGTTTATTAGTTTCAGTTGAGAAATATCCTGATTTGAAAGCCAACGAAAACTTCTTGAAATTACAAGACGAATTGGCGAGTACAGAAAATCAAATTTTGACAGCAAGAACTCGTTTCAATGAAGCGGTTAAACCTTATAATACTCATATAAAAACATTCCCAAATTCTATATTTGCGGGTATGTTTGGATTCAAAGAAAAACCTTATTTCGAGGCTGCTGTTGGTGCTGAAAAACCAGTTGAAGTAAAATTCTAACACAGATTGCACAGATTTCCACAGATTGAAAAATTTGCGGAAAAATAAAAAAACTAACTCCAATTTTTCAAATTATTACAGATAAGAATTTGTGAAATTTGTGTTCAAAAAAAGAAAAATAATGTCAAAAGAAGTTTTTTTAACCAATGAAGAAGAACAAGAAATTGTTGCTGCTATTAGTATGGCGGAAAAAGAAACTTCTGGCGAGATTAGAGTTCATATAGAAAAAACAACTTCCAAAGTTCCTTATGACAGGGCTTTGGAAGTTTTTGAAGAATTAAAAATGCACCAAACAGAACTCAAAAATGGGGTTTTGATTTATTTGGCTGTAGCCGATAAAACATTTGTAATTTGTGGCGATAAAGGAATTAATGATGTTGTTCCAGAGGATTTTTGGGACACTAACAAAGATGCGATGATGACGCACTTTAAAAGTGGCGATTTCAAACAAGGGCTAATTGATGGAATTCAGAAAGCCGGTACGCAATTGAAAAATTATTTCCCTTGGCAAGAAGGCGATACCAATGAATTGTCAAACGAAATATCTAAAGGATAATGAAATTACCTGTTATGAAATACCCCGTTATTCTTAGAATAGTTTTTTGTTTGCTGTTTACACAAATAGGTTTTGCACAATTCAATATTCCTGAAATTCCAAGTGAGCAAACCTCTGTTTACGATTATGCCAATATTTTGAGTGCAACTGAAAAAGCACAATTAGAAGAAAAATTGATTCGGTATTCCGATTCTACTACCACCCAAATTGTAGTGATTACCATTGAAAGTCTTAAAGGCGAAGACGTGAGTATGCTTGCTACAAAATGGGGACAAACTTGGGGAATTGGGGGAACAGCAAAAAATGATAATGGTGTAATAATTTTATTGGCCAAAGCCGAGAAGAAAATTGCAATCAACCCTGGATATGGTGTTGAAGACCGATTGACAGCGGGAATTGGCGGTGAAATTATTAGAAATGTTATAGTTCCAGAATTCAAAGCTGGGAGTTTTTACAATGGTTTGGATAAAGGAACGACCGCTATAATTGATGTTTTTAAAGGAAAATATAAGGGAAAACGAAAAGCCAATAAAAAAGACGAATTTCCAGCTTTACCGCTAATTATTATTGTCATAATTATTTTAGTTTTGATTTCTCGAAGAAAAAACAATGGTGGAAATTCAGGTAATTCAAGCGGAGGCCCAAGTTTATTGGATATTATTATCTTAAGCAGTTTAGGTGGCGGACGAGGTTCTGGCGGATTTGGCGGTGGCTCTTCTGGAGGCGGCGGCGGATTTGGTGGCGGCTTCGGTGGTGGTGGGTTTTCTGGCGGTGGTTCTAGTGGCGGTTGGTAGTAGACTTTTAATATACCGAACAAAAAAAGAGTCTTGATTGCTCAAGACTCCTTTCCCCTAAAAAACTAAAAACTAACTAAAAAACTATCTTTAAAAAAATATGGATTTCCCCAAATTTATATTTTCGTGATTGATATAACCGTTTGATTCTTCACTGTTTATAATTGTGCTTGCAATTGCATCTCCTACATAATTGGTTCCGTAATTTCTAATGGCATTCAAATCGGGTGTTACAATATTGAATTCCAATGCTTTTTCGACCGCTTTTTTAATACTTTCTGATTCAGCAAAAAGTCCGAAATGCTCCAATAACATTGATGCACTCAAAATTGCAGCGATTGGATTGGCAATGTCTTTTCCTGTTGCTTGTGGATACGAACCGTGAATTGGTTCAAACATTGCACTTTTATCACCCACGGATGCTGAAGCCAATAATCCTATCGAACCCCCAATTACACTTCCTTCATCTGAAATAATATCTCCAAATAAATTTTCGGTAAGAATAACATCAAATTGTTTTGGGTTCAAAATCATTTGCATCGCAGCATTATCTACAAATAGAAAATCAAGTGCTACTTCTGGATATTCTTTAGCAATATTTGTTACAACTCGACGCCACAATCTTGAAGTTTCAAGGACATTTGCTTTGTCAACAAGTGTGACTTTTTTTCTTCTTGTCAATGCTGATTTAAATGCCAAATGTGCAATTCGTTCAATTTCCATTTGAGAATATTCGCATAAATCAGACGCTACAGTTCCGTCATCGCTTAATTTTTTCTCACCAAAATAAATTCCACCTGTCAGTTCCCGATAAATAACCATATCTGTTCCTTCAATGATGTACCGTTTCAATGGCGACTTGTCAATCAATGTTTCGTATGCTTTTATTGGGCGGATATTCGCATACAAACCCAATACTTTTCTCAGTTTGAGTAATCCTTGTTCGGGACGCACTTTTGCATCTGGATTGTTATCGTATTTTGGATCGCCAATAGCACCAAACAAAACAGCATCTGAACTTTCACAAATTGCAATGGTTTCATCTGGCAAAGGATTTCCCGTTTTATCAATTGCGATTGCGCCCACTAAAGCTTCTTCAAAATCAAACGTATGACCATATCTTTTTCCGATGGCTTTCAGTACTTTTACGGCTTGATTTGTAACTTCTGGTCCAATTCCGTCTCCTGTTAATAATGCGATTTTCAATTTCATACTATCTCAATTTTATGCTTGTACTGCTGTTATTTTCCCTTTTTCAAAGGCTTCAATTTTATCTTTATTATTGATTAAAAAATCAATATCGTCAAATCCATTTATCATACAAATTTTCTT
>CANIFM010000140.1 GCA_947466955.1 Bacteroidota bacterium | reverse complement strand
TTGTATCACATCATCTGCTACATTATATCCATTATTACCCGCTTGTGAAGCTGTAATATTTGTTGTACCTACTCCAACAATAGTTACTGTGTTACCAGATACTGTTGCAACTGAAGTATTTGAACTCGTATAAGTAACTGTTAAATTTGAACTAGCGGTTGCTGTTAAATTAAAAGCTGAATCTCCATAAGTTACATCAGACAAAGAATTAAAAGTTATTGTTTGAGGATCAAATTGAAAGTAAGAATATGCGGAACCAACATTAGTTGACCCATTACTCAATTGTACTTGTAAACTAATTCCATCTCCTCCATCAATATTGGAGGGAAGAGTTACGGTAAAAGTAGCAATACCACTTGAATTTGTAACCGCAATAGAAACATTATTTGAAGTTGCCGTTGTTGAAGTTCCTCCTATTGAATAAGACTCTGAGGTTGTACTATCTGCATTCGTAATAGTAGCGTCATAATTAAATGCATATCCCGAAACTAGGTTATTGTACTGGTCTTTTGCCGTACATGTTATAGTACGCGTAGTATTTGTCAATAAATTTCCAGAGCTAGATACCGAAGAATTAGCTGCTGTTGGATTACCTGCATTAATATCTTGAGAAACTACTGTGTCTGGATATCCAGCAGCAACTATAGTAACTGTTTTTGTACCAGAAGCAGTTAAAAGCGCATTAAGTCCTGCTGGTTTCAATTGTAAATTTCCAGAAGTTAAGCTATAATCTGTTCCAGAAGTTAAGGCAGTTGTGCCGATTTTAACAGCTGTAACCAATCCTCTCCAAGTTGCATCGTCTGCAAATGAAATATCTAATGTATTATCAACAGTATTATTAGTTGTGTCAGCAGTTAATGTTGGGCTAACAAGTGAAACAGGTGTTACACTTGACCAAGTAGTTCCAACTCTAATTTCATCTAATTCTAAAGTAGGTGGCGTACTGGTAGATCCATTTTGTTTTATAAAAAACCCAGCAATATCTGCTAAATCACCAGAACATGTTGCGGTCAAAGTATATGCAGGTTCAGTCGTTAATCCAAGGGCTGGATTTACCCAAAACTTTGTAATATCATTAGCTGTACCAGTAATAATTTGATAAGAACAAACTACTAATACAGGAGTATTTATTGGATAGTCAACAGTACCATAAACTGGAGTAGCATTAGCTCTAGAAGAAAAACCAATATTAAAATGAGTTGTTGCTTTTCCAGAGGTAGCCGATTGTCTATACCAAACAGTCGCACCTATACTACCAGAACCTGGTGCAGCTACGGTATTACTGGCAGAATTAATCAATCCAACAATATAACCTCCTGATGTAAAACCAGTTAAAGAAGTAATGTTTATAAGGTGCGAATAATAAACCGTTCCTGTTGTAGTGGTTGTAAATGCCTTAGTCACATCATCGCCACCACCTCCAAAAGCTACTTTATTTCCAATTGGAGATAAAATACCACTATAGGACAAACTACCAGGGATAATTGGTAAATCTGGTGTAGCACCTACAGAATTTCCATACCAGCCACTTGCTGCTGACAATTGTGTACCCGTGGTATAATTTAATCCATCATACATTGGTAACGTAGCTTGCCCCCAGCTCATCTGGGTGCTTAAAACAAATAATAATAAAAGCGGTAACAATCGTTTGATTGTTATTTGGCTTTTTTCTCTAAAAAAATCTCTAAATTTAATCATAAAAAAATGGTTAGTTAATAAAAAATGGGATTGAAAATAATTTATATTTTTAAAGAAAACGCATTAATAATATATAAATTAATAATTACGCAATCGATTGCACAAATATATTTAAATGAATTTAATTAGAAATTCATTTAAATGAATTATTTATTAACATTGGTGTATTTTTATATTTTTATTAATAATTATCAATTATTGTTTAATAATTGATAAAATAAAGCATAAAAGACATTAAAAATAATTGATAATTGTTGCTAATACAATTGATTACTTAAAATAACAACAAAAAAATAAAATTATTTTTGAGGCGAGTATTTATAAGTGTTGATATACTGTTTGAAAGTATGTTTTTTGTAATATGAAAAGTACGTGATAATTGGTTTGCAACGCTCATTTTTGGCTGTAGTTTTTTACTTTATTCTGGAATAGGCATATATTTATTGGCGCTTTCCTTTTTAATAAAGCCTTTTATTAAGTTTAACTTACTAAGAAAATCAACAATTTAATTGATAAACAGCTTTGTATTATTTTAGTTGCTGTAACTATTTTTATGTTACACCTTAGTAATTTTTCAAAAGATGTACGGGACTGAGCTAAAAGATGTACGGGACTTGTATCAAAGATGTACGGGACTTATGTGAAAGATGTACGGGTTTAGTTATATTTGTACGGTCAAAACAAATTTAATTAGTAACCAAACCAATTTATTATGGCAGTTCAATTCAAAATGGTACCCAAACAAAACAATTTGGTATCTCCACCAGAAGTAAAATTTTATCCTTGTTGCGTGAGCAAAGGAATAGTAACCTTAGACGATTTAGCAAAAGTCATTTCCAGTAGGTGCACCATTAGCAAAGCCGATTGTTATGGAGTCATAATTGCCTTAAGTGATGCTATTGGCGAAGCACTTTCTGATGGCAAGATTGTGAAAGTCCAAAATTTAGGTAGTTTTCAATTGAATTTATTAGGAACAGCCGCAGAGGATATAGAAGCATTAGGAAAGTCGAACATTAAAAGCGCCAAGATAGTTTACCGCCCTTCGATTGATTTAAAGAAAAAAATCAACGGAATTACCTACAAGCGAATTCGATAATAATAATGTGAATTGTTGAAATTGTTTTATCCGGTTGCACGAAGTCTTCTGACCTCGTAACCACAAAGACAAAAAACGTGTGGTTTTTAATCTGAAAAGTTAAGAATCTAAAATAAATTCAGATTGACAAACGTAATTATGAAAATATAAACGTAATTATTTAGCCACGATAGTAGCGACATCCTGTTGTGGCAGTGTTTGCAACAACAGATATAGCGAATAGCGGGTGGAATCGTGAGGTGAAATAGGAAATTTCTGCTCCAAAAAAAAGACAAACTCGAAAATCAAGTTTGTCTTTTTTAAATGTGGGCGATGAGGGGTTCGAACCCCCGACCCCCTCGGTGTAAACGAGGTGCTCTGAACCAGCTGAGCTAATCGCCCTAATTAGGTGTGCAAATATACATTTAGTATTTGTATTTGCAACTATAAATCAATAAAAATTACTTTTTTATGATGTCTTTCAAAACTACTTTGTCGGCATAGTTGATAAATTCAAGAACAATAGGCTGATTCTTAATTGTTTTGCCTTCTACAATGTAGATTTTGCCGTTTCCATATTTTACGTTGCTTTTGTCAAAATCAACATCTCCATATTTCAAAGTGTTCTTAATATCGGTCATGTCAACCCAATTTTCTTTCAATTTTGCTGCTGCAACATCGGAAACGTTAAAAGGTTTGGTACTTAAATCGTTCAAAACCCTTGCATTTGGAAAATAGTTGCATCGGGCATCTTTTCCGCTTAAAACCATGGCTACAAAGAAGCAACCCATAATGAGTCCTACAAGATAATACGCAAATCGTTGGTAAAATTTCATTTTAAATATTTTTGCAAAGATAATGCAAAGAGTAGTTAAAAAACAATTAAATTAATATCGCTGTAAAGCAAGTTAAACCAATCTCCAATTGCTTTGTTGGTAAGAATTCCGTGGTACAAGTAAACGCCATTTTTCAAACCTTTATCGCAACGAATGGCACGTTCAATGCCACCATCATCGGCAATTTGAAGTAGGAAGGGAGTGATGATATTGCTTATTGAAAGTGATGCCGTTTTGGAATAACGCGAAGGAATATTGGGCACACAATAGTGAATAACATCGTGATGAATAAAGGTTGGTTTTTCGTGAGTGGTAACTTCGGAAGTTTCAAAACAACCGCCAGTATCAATGCTGACATCAACAACTACAGAACCTTTTTTCATTAATTCAACCATTGTTTCGGTAACTACAACGGGGCAGCGTTCTTTTCCTCGCATTGCGCCAATAGCCACATCGCAACGGCGTAACGCTTTTAACAACGCTTTTGGCTGAATTGTAGAAGTGAAAATACGCTGGTTCAAATTGTTTTGCAACCGTCGCAATTTGGTAATTGAATTGTCGAAAACTTTTACATTTGCCCCAAGTCCTAAAGCACTTTTTGCGGCAAATTCACCCACGGTTCCTGCTCCAAGAATAACAACTTCTGTTGGTGGAACGCCTGTGATGTTACCAAAAAGCAAGCCTTTTCCAAATTGATTGTTAATCATTAATTCTGATGCGATTAATATGGATGCTGTTCCCGCAATTTCACTCAGTGATTTTACGGCAGGGTAGGAGCCGTCTTCGTCTTTTATATATTCAAATGCTAATGCGGTAATTTTCTTTTTGGTCAGTAATTCAAAATATTCTTTCCGGCGTGTTTTTAGTTGAATCGCAGAAAGGACAATGGTTTCGGGATTAATAAGTTCTATTTCGGCAAGAGTTAGGGGTTCGACTTTTAAAATCATCGGACAACTCAATACTTTTTTTGTGTCGGCAGTCATTTCGGCACCTGCGTCACTGTATTCTTTGTCAGAATAACTGGCGCTCATTCCTGCTCCTGTCTCAATCATTACGCGATGTCCGTGAGATACCAATGAATTTACGGCATCTGGAGTTAGGCAAATTCTGCGCTCTTGGTAACTGGTTTCTTTAGGGATTCCAATAAAAAGTTCACTCCGATGTTTTGTAATTTCAAGTTTTTCCTCTTGAGGAATTAACTGTATTTTGGAAAAAGGTGTAATTGCCATTGGATTTTGAAATTAATCTATAAATTTATGAAAAATAAACTAAATAAGGAAAACCGACAGCTGATTTTTTCGATTTCATTTGTTTACATGACCACAAATCTCAGAAATTATTTCCAAAATTAAGGATTTTTATTGGTATCAGAAATAATTAAAACTATACACTTTGGTGCATTTGCCTTTTGGATAAAAAAAACTTTTACCGCAAATTCGCAAATTATTTTTTTGCTTATATACTTTTATAAAATTTAGGAATTTGCGGTTTAATTTTTTAAGGATTTTTATTTTAACTCTAAAAATCGCTTTCCATCAGCTTGTAATTTAATATTTACAACAGAATGCACTTCAGGAATTAGGGTTTCTATTTTTTCTGACCATTCAATAAAACACCAATTACCAGAATATAAATACTCGTCAATCCCCATATCTAAAGCTTCGGTTTCACTTTTAAGACGGTAACAATCAAAATGGTAAACTATTTGATTTGTTATAGTTTGGTATTCGTTAACTAAAGAAAAAGTTGGACTGCTTGTAGCGCCTTCAACTCCAAGAAGACAACACAATTTTTTAATTAAAGTGGTTTTGCCAACGCCCATTTCACCATTAAATAAAATTACTTTATTGGGATTTTGTGCGATAATTTTCTGGGCAACATTTTCTAATTCGTCTATTGAAAAAACAACTTCCATTTATATTATTTTGTATAAAACTTTTCTATTTATTTAATCTTAATTCCCTACTTCGGATTCATTACTAAAAACGGAATAATCATTTCTTCCAATGAAATTCCTCCGTGTTGATACGTATTGCGATAATAACTCACATAATGATTGTAATTATTGACATATGCCAAGAAAAAATCATTCTTTGCAAAAATATAAGAACTACTCATATTTATCGTCGGCAATCCAATTTTTTTCGGGTCTTTCACCGCATAAACATCTTTGTCTTCATACGTCAAACTTCTTCCCGTTTTGTATCTCAGGTTCAAACTCGTGTTTTTATCCCCAATAACTTTCGATGGATTTTTCACATTAATAGTTCCGTGATCAGTAGTCAATATCAACTTAAATCCTAATTTTTGTGCCTGCTGAATGATATCTAAAAGCGGTGAATTTTTAAACCAACTCAATGTCAGCGAGCGATACGCCTTGTCATCAGAAGCCAATTCTTTAACCACATCCATTTCTGTTTTAGCGTGCGAAAGCATGTCCACAAAATTATAAACCACCGTCACCAAATCATTATTTTTCAATGTTTTGAAATTGTCAACGAGTTTTTTCCCCGCAGCCAAATTGGTAATTTTAAAATAATCTTGCTTGATATTCAATCCCAAACGTTTCAAATGTGCTGTCAAAAATTCCGCTTCATACAAGTTTTTTCCACCTTCGTCAGGATCATTTTTCCAATATTGAGGAAACTGTTTTTCCATTTCTAAGGGCGTCAATCCTGAGAAAATCGCATTTCTTGCATATTGTGTCGCCGTTGGAAGCAACGCATAATAAGGAACTTCCTTTTCTAATTTATAATGATTGTTTACCACACTTTCAAAAACTTTCCATTGGTCGTAACGCAAATTATCAATCACCACAAATAATATTGGCTTGTCTTTTTTAGTGATTTCGGGAACTACTAATTCTCGAAAAAGCGTGTGCGATTGAATCGGTTTATCCGCTTTTGGTTCGAACCAATCCTCGTAATTTCTTTCTATAAATTTTCCAAATTGTGAATTTGCCTCCGCTTTTTGAGATTCCAAAATCTGAATCATTCCGTGGTCATTGATATTCTCCAATTCCAATTCCCAAAAAATCAGTTTTTTATACAATTCCACCCAATCTTCATAGGAATTTACCATCGCCATTTCCATCGAAATCTTGCGAAATTCCTTCTGATAATCCAATGTTGTTTTCTGTGAAATCAATCTCGAATGATCCAAATTCTTCTTCAAACTCAGTAAAATCTGATTTGGATTTACCGGTTTTATCAAATAATCCGCAATTTTCGACCCAATTGCCTCCTCCATAATATATTCCTCCTCGCTCTTGGTAATCATAATCATGGGCGTCGAAGATTTCTTTTCCTTCATTTCCGACAACGTTTCCAAGCCGCTCATTCCAGGCATATTTTCATCCAAAAACACAATATCAAAATTCCCTTCTTCAAAAATATCAATAGCGTCACGCCCGTTATTACAAGTTGTCACGTGATAATTCTTCATCTCTAAAAACAAAATATGCGGCTTTAAATGCTCAATTTCATCATCAACCCAAAGTATTTTTATGTTGTCCATATCCCAATTTTTAGTTCTAAAATCCTGTTATTATTTTGAAGCAATTTAACACTATTTCAACGCCAACTTCTTAATTTTATT
>CANIFM010000139.1 GCA_947466955.1 Bacteroidota bacterium | reverse complement strand
TTTTGCACGATTGCAATCCTTTAGATGAATTAGCGGCGTATCCAGCCAATTCAATTGATGATGCTCGTGTAGATTTAGAAAACCATAAAGATTGGAAAAATATTTGGAATGGTGATGTTTGGAAAACAATTGTTTACATCAAAAAAAACCATCCAGAACTTTCTGCTTTTGTTTTAAATACAGATCACGGTTTGGGTTTTGTGTTCAAAAAACCACAAGGCGAACTTCCAGAAGTGTATAAATCGATTGAAAATGTGGATACTTTAGACTATTCTTTTTTAGCGCAACACCGTGAAGAATTGTTGGATTTGAAAACAGTATCTTATTTTAAAACGTTTTTAAACACGCTTTAAATATTCAACCACGAATAGACTTTCACAAAGTTATCGCGCCACAATTTCTCGTTATGTTGCCCGCCTTTGATGATTCTTTTCCGAGTTAAATGCATGCAACTGCACCGAATATCAGAAACTAAGACTTCTATTTTGTTGACATCGGGAGCCATTTCTGTGCTTTCATTGTCACCACAAAGGAAGTAGATTTTTGAATTTAGTGTTTTGGTTTTCTTAGTTAAATCAAAAATTTCGGGATTAATCCAAAATGCAGGCGAAAAAACTCCCGCTTTACCAAATACTTCGGGGTATTTCAGCAACGCATAATAGGAAATCAAACCTCCCAAAGAGCTTCCCATAATTATAGTATTCGTTGAATTGGTTTTGGTGCGATAAGTAGCGTCTATCTTTGGTTTCAATGTTTTTACAATAAATTCCAAGTAATTTTCCCCATTTCCGCCACCATGTTTTTCGTTTTTATAGGGCGTTAATTCGTCAATTCTTTTTTCATTTCCGTGCTCAATTCCCACCACGATAACTTGCGCTTTTAAACTGTCTAATTTTTCATCAATGTTCCATTCGCCGGCATAAGCAGTTTCAGCATCAAATAAATTTTGAGCATCGTGCATATAAATTACAGGATATTTCTTTTTTGAAGTACCATATTCCTTTGGCAAATACAACCAGATTTTCTTTGTGCCATAAAGTTGCGGTGCCTCAATTGTAAATGTCGAGACTTGTTTTGAAGCCGTACTTTGCTGAGAAAACACCGCACTTGCTACAAATAATAAACTATATAGGAAGGCTATTTTTCGAGTCATAAGTAGGTTTTGTTATAACCTCAAAGATACAAACGAATTGAATTCTAATTCTAAAACAGTAGGAATAATTGATGTTAAATTCTAAATGTTTGTTTTCTTTTTCTTGAAGCACACGTTTTATTTTCTCTCACTATTTCACCTGCCATTCGCTATATCTGTTGTGACGAACCCCGCCACAACAGGATGCCACTGCTGTCAGGGCTAAAATTTCACGTTTATATTTCCATAGGAACTCTTGTAAGGCAATACTTTAGTTTTGTTGGTGTTAAAGTGGTTCAAGTCTATTTTTACCACATCCTATAACCCCATTAAAGTGGTTCTGAAGTACTTTTAATACGTTCTATAACCACTTTTACCACGTTGCCTAACTACATTAAAGTAGTTCAAGACCATTTTAATGTACTTCAGAACCACATAAAAGTAGTTGACCAACCACTTTAAAGTACTTCCAGACCACTTTTAAGTAGTTGTATAACCAGTTAAAAGTACTTCAAGACCACTTTAAAGTACTACTTAAACGATATTGCGAATTTACAATCCCGTAATTTTTATGAAATTATTTAATTTTTGTTTTAAACCTACTTATTTTTTTTCTTGTCTTTGTGAGGACAGACTGCGCACGAGCAGAAGCGAACTGATGAAGTAAATCCGCTCTATTCGTTGTAGTAAATATCCGTTCGTTCGGGTCTTATTTCTAATATAAAAAGCGTGAAATAATTCTATTAATTTACTTTAGCACGTCAAATTTGACGTAAATAGGGGAGTAGTCATAGATTGTGAAAACTCAAAAATTTATATGAACTCCTCCTTTTGTAGAGATGGGTTTTGTTTTTTTAGAAGCACCATTTTCGGCATTTTTTCAATTGTAATTCCTGCTGTCCATTGCAATCCACGAGATTGCTTCGTGCCTCGCAATGACGTGGGATTTCCATTTCCATCAGGGCTAAATTTAAATTCATTTTCTTTCTTTAAATGTATTTTTTATTCTGTATTATAAAAGTATATTTGTAGCACTAAATAATAAAAATGGAATTAAATTTAACAAGACCAATTTGCTTTTTTGACCTCGAAACCACAGGAATCGATGTCGCCAAAGATAGAATTGTTGAAATAGCGGTATTCAAAGTTTTTCCAAACGGAAACAAAGAAAGTAAAACATGGTTGGTGAATCCTACCATTCCAATTCCTTGGCAAACTACAGCCGTTCACGGAATTACTAACGAAAAAGTTGCCAACGAACCAACATTCAAAGAATTATCGTCTGTCATATATAATATGATTAAAGACAGCGATTTGGCGGGTTACAATTCCGATCGATTTGATATTCCATTATTAGCAGAAGAATTACTTCGTGCAGGAGTTGATTTTGATATGAAAGGACGCGTTTCTGTTGATGTTCAAACTGTTTTTCACAAAAAAGAAGAACGAACTTTGAGTGCGGCATTAAAATTTTATTGTGGTGAAAACCTCGTAAATGCGCATTCTGCAGAAGCCGATACAATGGCAACGTACGAGATTTTGAAAGCACAATTGGATCGGTATTCGGATTTGGATAATGATATGAAATCATTGTCGGAATTTACAACCAGAAAAAGATTGGCTGATTTTGCAGGAATGATTGCTTTTGATGACGATGATGATGAGATTTTTGCTTTTGGAAAACACAAAGGCGTTAAAGTAAATAAAGTTTTAGACACTGAACCAGGATATTATAGTTGGATTCAAAATGCTGATTTTCCTTTATATACCAAGAAAGTTTTAACGGCAATAAAGTTGCGAAAGTTGAATACTAAATAGTGGTCAGTATTCAGTTTTCAGTTTACAACTGACCACTAACCACTGACCACTGACCACTAAATTTATGAAGATAATCTGCATCGGTAGAAATTATACCAAACATATTGAGGAATTGCAGAATGAGCGCCCTGACGAGCCAGTGGTTTTTATGAAGCCTGATTCGGCAGTTTTGTTACGTCAACACCCGTTTGTGATTCCAGAGTTTTCGGAAGACATTCATCACGAATTGGAAATAATTGTGAAAATTAATAAAGTTGGAAAGTACATTGATGCCAAATTTGCGCATAAATATTACGATGAAATTGGCGTTGGAATTGATTTTACAGCGAGAGATTTGCAGCAAAAATTGAAAGACAAAGGGTTGCCGTGGGAAAAAGCCAAAGCATTTGACGGTTCAGCGGTAATTGGCGACTTTATGCAGAAAAGTGCTTTTAATTCGTTAGAAAATCTTACATTTGAATTGACAAATAACGGGGTGACGGTCCAAAAGGGAAATACGGATTTTATGTTGTGGAAAATTGATGAGCTTATTGCGTATGTTTCTCAATATTTCACGTTAAAAATTGGTGATATAATTTTCACAGGAACGCCTGAAGGAGTTGCTGCTGTTCGTCCGGATGATATATTAGAAGGTTTTTTAGAAGGAAATAAACTGTTTAGAATTCAAGTAAAATAATGGCGATACATTACAATTTAGCGAAAGTTTATGCAATTTCAGAAAATGATCCTGAATTTGTACAGCAAATAATACAGTTATTTGTCACGGAAATTCCATTGGATTTAGCATATATAAAGCAAGGAATTGAAGACAAAAACCATCAATTATGTTACGAATTTGCACATAAAATAAAACCATCTTTGGATTTATTGAGTTTGAATTTGGCTTTTGAGGAAATGCTACAAATTGAATCTTGGGCAAAATCGGATGGCAAAAAGAAAGAAATTAAAGAAATATTTAAAAGTGTTTCGCATCAAATTGAGAAAGCAATAAAAGAAATTAAGAAAGATTTCAATTTGCAAATGACCAATACATAATTCCCAACAATACCAAATTTTATCAATGAAAGCAACCATAGTTACTATTGGAGACGAAATCCTAATAGGTCAAATTGTCGATACCAATTCTGGTTTTATAGCAAAATCATTAGATAAAATTGGCGTCGAAATTCACGAAATGACTTCTATAAGCGACAATAAAAATCATATTTTAGAAACGTTTTCAAAACTTCAAAATCAAGTCGATTTAGTTGTAATAACTGGCGGACTTGGACCTACAAAAGACGACATTACCAAACACACTTTCTGCGAATATTTTGAAGATAAATTGGTTAGAAACGAAGCGGTTGAAACACACGTTATCGATTTAATTGAACGTGCAATGAAGCGTCCAGCCTCACAAATGAACAAAGATCAAGCTTTGGTTCCGTCAAAATGTATCGTGCTTCACAACCAAGTGGGAACCGCCCCAGGAATGTGGATGAAAAAAGAAAATACCGTTTATATTTCGTTGCCCGGCGTGCCTTACGAAATGAAATATATCGTTGAAAACGAAATTATTCCCAAAATTGTCAGAGAATATGAGCGTCCGTATATTATTCATAAAACAATTATGACGTATGGACAAGGAGAAAGTTTGGTGGCAGAACGCATCGAAAATTGGGAAAATAATTTACCTGAATTCATAAAATTGGCTTATTTGCCAAGTCCGGGAAGAGTGCGTTTGCGACTTTCAGCACGTGGAACCGATAAAGAATTTTTAGAGCAAAAAATCGCTGAAAATGTACTTTCTTTATCCAAAATTATCGGCGATATTATTGTTGGTTTCGATGGAGATGAAACTATAGAAGTGATTTTAGGACGGTTATTATTAGATAAAAAGATGACATTGGCAACAGCCGAAAGTTGTACAGGCGGAAAAATCGCACAAGTGATAACTTCTGTTTCTGGTGCTTCAAAATATTTCAAAGGAAGTGTGGTAAGTTACGCTACGGAAACAAAAATTTCAGTTCTTGGACTTTCGGAACAACTCATAAAAGATCATTCGGTAGTGAGTTTTGAAGTGGCAAAAGCGATGGCAATTGCAGTGAAAAAATTGATGAAATCGGATTATGCAATTGCCACAACTGGAAACGCAGGACCAACAAAAGGAGACGGAAAAGCCGAAATTGGAACTGTTTTCATCGCAATTGCAACGCCAAACGAAGTTATTGTCGAAGAATTTGATTTTGGTCAACCCCGTGAAAAAGTGATAGATAGAGCCGTAAATAAGGCTTTTGAAATGCTGCAAAAAGAAATTTTGAAAAATCTACTTTAATAATTTTGTATTATAGGTTTATTTTTTGTTTCTTTGCACCCTGATTTTGAATAACGATAAAAGATAAGCATAATGTCAAGAGTTTGTGACCTTACGGGTAAAAAAGCAATGGTAGGAAATAATGTTTCTCATGCCATGAATAAAACTAAAAGAAAGTTTTCTGTAAACTTACTAAAAAAACGTTTTTATCTTCCTGAAGAAGACAGATGGATTACTCTTAGAGTAGCCGCATCTACAATAAAAACTATCAACAAAAATGGAATCGCTGCAGTTTTGAAAAAAGCACAAGCAGGTGGGTTTATTAAATAATCCTCTCGAAATTCGAGAAGAATAATCATACAAAATGGCAAAGAAAGGTAACAGAATTCAGGTAATTTTAGAATGTACAGAACACAAAACTTCAGGTGTCCCAGGAACTTCTAGATACATTACAACTAAGAACAAAAAAAATACACCAGATAGATTAGAAATTAAAAAATTCAATCCAATCTTGAAACGCGTAACAGTTCACAAAGAAATTAAATAATTAGAAGCTTAAAAGTTTCAAATAAAACATAATTAGTCATGGCAAAGAAAACCGTAGCAACATTACAGACAGCCTCAAAAAGATTGTCAAAAGCCATCAAAATGGTAAAATCCCCAAAAACTGGAGCATATACATTCGTAGAATCTATTATGACACCAGAATTAGTTGACGAATTCTTGAAAAACAAGTAATTTTCAACAACATTATATAGAAAAGCTACTTTCATTCGGAAGTAGCTTTTTTATTTTTTATATTTACACCATAATTTTTTAGGAGCGAATTTGTAGTGCTTTTCAACCAATGCAATTCCCGCTGTTCGCAGTATTTTTTTTGTTACAACGTTTGATTTTTACAACAAAATTCCAACTAACAAAAAAAGATACTTGCTGCCATCGGGGCTACTGGAGTAATCCTTTTCTGATCCTGAAATTTTTGGATTTTTAAAATCAAACCTCGAAATATCGAGCGTAAAAAGTAAATAAAAATGAGTTTTTTCAAAAAATTATTCTCGTCAGAAAAAAAGCAAACCTTAGACAAAGGATTAGAACAATCTAAAACTTCTTTCTTCTCAAAGCTCACAAAAGCCGTTGCAGGAAAAACTAAAGTTGACGATGAGGTTTTAGACAACCTCGAAGAAATACTAATTTCTTCAGATGTTGGCGTAAATACAACTCTAAAAATAATCACCCGAATTGAAAAACACGTTTCCGAAAATAAATATTTAGGAACCGGAGAACTCAATGAAATTCTAAGAAATGAAATTGCAAGCCTTCTTTCAGAAACCAATTCTGGTGAAGCAACCGAATTTGTAATCCCAACAACTACAAAGCCTTATGTTTTAATGGTTGTAGGCGTAAATGGAGTTGGTAAAACAACAACAATTGGAAAATTAGCCCACCAATTCAAAAAACAAGGATACAATGTAGTTCTTGGAGCAGCCGATACTTTTCGTGCCGCAGCTATTGACCAATTACAAGTTTGGGCAGATAGAGTAGGAGTTCCCTTGGTAAAACAACAAATGGGAAGTGATCCTGCTTCGGTAGCTTTTGACACCTTACAATCTGCAGTTTCTCAAAACGCCGATATTGTAATAATTGACACTGCAGGGCGTTTGCACAACAAAGTAAATTTGATGAACGAATTGACTAAAGTAAAACGAGTAATGCAAAAAGTGGTTGGTGAAGCACCTCACGATGTTTTATTAGTTTTGGATGGTTCTACAGGACAAAATGCTTTTGAACAAGCCAAACAATTCACTGCTGCAACAGAAGTTACTTCTTTGGCAGTAACAAAATTAGATGGAACTGCAAAAGGCGGTGTAGTAATTGGTATTTCAGATCAATTTCAAATACCAGTAAAATATATTGGTGTTGGCGAAGGAATTGAAGACTTACAAGTTTTCAATAAATATGAATTTGTAGATTCC
>CANIFM010000138.1 GCA_947466955.1 Bacteroidota bacterium | reverse complement strand
ACAGTTTCATTTCCAGTAGCGGGAACCTTGATGATTGAGCCAACAGAAAGCGAAAATTTAGAAGAATTAGATCGTTTTTGTGATGCTATGATTGCTATCAGAAAAGAAATTGAAGCAAGTACTTTGGAAGATCACGATACTGTTTTGAAAAATGCGCCGCATACATTAGCAATGCTAACAACAGATGTTTGGAATTTTCCTTACACCCGTGAAAAAGCAGCTTTTCCATTGGATTATATTGCCGAAAATAAATTTTGGCCTACCGTTCGTAGAACAGATGATGCTTATGGCGATAGAAATTTAGTTTGCTCTTGCGCTCCGATTGAGGCGTATATGGAAAACTAATAGTATACAATAAAAATTTAAAATCCATTTCAAGAGATATATTTGAAATGGATTTTTTTATAATTAATTATGAAAGATATTTTGAATACAGATGATTTACATTTATTGGTAGAAGATTTTTATCGGAAATTATTATTTGATAAATCTATAAGTTACATTTTTACCGATGTTGTGAAAATTAAATTGGAAGAACATTTGCCTATTTTAGTTACTTTTTGGTCGCAAGCTATTTTTAATACTGGTGGATATTTCAAAAATTTAACGCAAATTCATTTAGATATTAGTGAAAAGGAATACTTAACGCCTGAACTTTTCGCAATTTGGCTCAAGCATTTTAATGCAGCGGTTGATGAGAATTTTATGGGGACTAATTGTGAAAAAATAAAAACGCAAGCTTTAAGTTTAGCTACGGTGATGCAAATTAAAATCAATTTAAATGGTAAAAAGCTAGATAATTAATATTTTTTAGGCTCAAAAAGAAATTATTTCATAATTATATGCACGCATAGTATTTTTTTTATTTAAATAAGAAAAATTATACCTAAATTAGCTTTAATAATATACCGATTCTATAATGAATATAAAAATAACAGGTTCTGGGAGTTACATTCCAGGATTGAAAGTCAGCAATACCGATTTCAGCGAACATCATTTTATGAATGAAGACGGAAGTCCGTTTGGTTATAGCAACGATATTGTAATTGGGAAATTCAAGGGAATTACTGGTATTGAAGAAAGACGGTATGCCGAACCCAATATTGTTACTTCTGATATGGCTTTTTTAGCCGCAGAAAGTGCAATTAAAAACTCAGGAATTGACTCAGAAACATTAGATTATATTATAGTTGCACATAATTTTGGCGACATAAAAAACGGAACTATTCAATCAGATGCTGTGCCTTGTTTGGCTGCACGTGTGAAGCATAAATTGCAAATTCAAAATCCAAAATGTGTTGCATTTGATATACTTTTTGGTTGTCCTGGTTGGATTGAAGGAATGCTACAAGCGTATTCTTTGATAAAATCTGGGATGGCTAAAAAATGTTTGGTAATTGGTGCAGAATCATTGTCACGTGTTGTTGATCCACACGATAGAGATTCGATGATTTATGCAGATGGCGCTGGTGCAACAATTGTGGAAAACACAAATGAAATTGGCGGAATTTTATCTCACGAAAGTGCTTCTTATACTTTTAGTGAAAAAGACTACCTGTTTTTTGGAAAATCTTTCAACTCAGAATTGAATCCCGATGTAGGTTATATAAAAATGCACGGTCGAAAAATATATGAATTTGCATTAAGCCACGTGCCAACAGCTATGAAAAGTTGCTTGGAAAAAAGTGGCGTTGCGATTGAAGATGTTAAAAAAATTCTGATTCATCAAGCAAATGAAAAGATGGATGAAGCTATAATCAATCGTTTTTATAAATTATATGACCAAAAAGCACCTGAAGGAATTATGCCAATGAGTATTAATTTTTTAGGAAATAGTAGTGTAGCTACCATTCCAACATTGTTTGATTTATTGGTCAATGGTAAACTTGAAAATCAAGAAATTAAAAAGGGCGACGTGTTACTTTTTGCTTCTGTTGGTGCTGGAATGAATATTAATGCCTTCGTTTATAGGTATTAGAATTTGAGTTTCAACATCATTTTTTCTAACCAAAAATTATAAGAAAACACCAATTTTAGTTTGTAAATAAGAAATAGATTTGTTGCCAAACAGAATATTGTTTTGTAAATTAAATTCAATAAAACTGTTTCGGAATTTGGTAGAATGAAGCTTATAAAAAGCACAATACAAAACACTAAAATCAATTTTAAGTAGGATTTATCAAAGGGAAGTATTCTGAATTTTCGATATATAAACAGTAGTTTGGAAAAATTAAAGAGCAACATTGATATTAATGAAGCAATTGCAACGCCTTCAATTCCGTAATGAAATACTTTTATAAAAACGATATTTAGGGAAATATTTAATAGAATTAAGACCCCAATTGCAATCAGATTAAACCTGTAATATTTTGAATACGTTATGATTTCCCCGTTAAATCCAGTTCCCATATTTACTAAAACATTGAATCCTAAAATCAATATTACAGGAACGGATGCCATTAAATTTTCATGTGTTGGTAATAATAAAAATAAGTTTTCAATACCTAAAAATATGCAGCTGTAAAGCAGTGCGCCTATGAAAAATAGTAGTTTTGAAATTTCTTTGTACTTTAAATCCAATTCGGCAATGGCATTATTTTTTATGTAATTGGATATAATTGGGGCGTATAAAATAAAAATTCCAGTTGCAGGAACCGCAAGTGCCGAAGCCAATGTTACTCCAATACTAAAAGTTCCGTTGTCTTCCATAGAAAGGAATTTGGGAATCATAATAGAATCAATTCTAAATGCAAATACAGAACCTAAACTTCCCGCAAAAGCAAATAGTGAAAAGCGATACATTTCGGTTTTGCTAATTTCTGTAAATAGCGATTTGAAATTGAAATTGAATTCAGGTTTGAAATAATAAAAAAGATAAATTGCTATAAATAAAGCAATTAAACTGTATGAAATAATATAAAAAAGCAATGCTTCTTCAGTAGAATAGAAGTTGTTTAAAACCATCAAAAAAACTATTGGCAAAGCTATTTTTGGAATTATATTATCAAAAAAAGTTGGTACTGCAATTTTTTGAATAATGGTAGCTTGTTTTTTAAATAAATCTATAAAAGCCAAGGAAAAGGCAATTGGAAATGCTAAATAAATATACTTAAACCCTTTCAATGCTGGAAAAAATGAAAACAATCCGATTGAAGTTAGTAATAGCAAACTCATTGCAATTACAGATAAAACGCTATAATTAAACAATTGTTTTTCTTGTTTATTGTCTAATTTTGGACCGAATTTTATTAACGCCTGAGAAGCTCCCAAGAGCATTATTGGAAACAAAATTTGAGCTAAAGATTCTACATATCTAAAAACGCCAAGCATTTCTTTATTTTTTGGATAAATGAAAAGTGTAGAAACAATTCCTATTAAGATACCCACATAATTAATTATGGTAAAGAAAAAAGCTTGTTTGTGTGTTGCTTTATTTTGCATAATTACTGGGTGTAAATTCCATTTATTCCTTTTTTTGAGTTAAATCGAATTAATTTAATCGTTTTAATATCCAAAAGTAATCTAAAATAATAGAGTTTCAGTTTATAAAAGAGATAAATACATTTGAGGAATCCTTGAGATTTAAAATGAAATTTCGGTAATCCAAAAACAGATTTTAATCCAAGAATTAGCGACTTAAATAAAGAATTATTGCAATTTATTAACTGAATTAAAACTAAATACTGAGATTGTAATAGGATCTTATTACTATTTAATTTAACAATTCTATCGTGACAAATCGCAGCATTTTTTACAATTCCAATTTTGAATTTATGATAATGAACTCTATCACAAAAATTCCGATCTTCACCATAATGATTGAAAATGGGTTCAAAATAGCCTACTTTTTGAAAACAATCTTTTGAAACCAACCAAGCTGCAGCATTTACAAATGGAACGATTCTAATCGAATTCGAGTCAACTTCTATTTTGTTTTTATTGTAATAAGTGTCGAAACTACTGTCTAAAATGGTTTCGTCTGCGGAATAATGCATTGGACTTACAATTCCCAAATCGGGGTTTTTAAATAATTTCTCTGCTAAGTTTGTAATTGTGTTTTCAAAAATCCAAGTGTCTTGGTTTAATAAAAAAATAGCGTCTGCACCATTCTTAATTGCAATATCAATTCCGATATTATTGGCTTTGCCAAAACCTAAATTAGTATTGTTTTGAATTAGTTGAATGTTTTTATATTCCTTTAAAAGAGCAATCGATTGGTCGGTTGAAGCATTATCCACAAAGATAACATCAATTGGATAATTGGATTTTAATAAAGAATCGATATTCTTTTTAATCCAAATTTCACCATTATAAGTTACTACAACAACGCTAATTTTCTTCTCCAATCGAAAGTAATTTTTTTAATCAGTACAAAAATAATGATATTTGCACTAGACTTTGATAAAAAATGAAATATTACATTATTATTCCTGCGCACAACGAAGCTGATTTTATTGCATTGACATTAAATTCTATTGCTTCACAAACACTATTGCCGTCAAAAGTGGTGGTTGTCAACGACAATTCTACGGATGCAACGGCTTCTATTGTCACTGAATTTAGTAATGCGCACAACTATATTTCATTGGTAAATAAAACTTCAGAAGCCATTCATTTGCCTGGAAGCAAAGTTATTCAGGCCTTTCAAAAAGGTTTTGAAACTGTAGATGCGGATTATGATTTTATTGTAAAATTAGACGCCGATTTGATTTTGCCTGACAATTATTTTGAAACTATTATAAATCATTTCAAGAAAGATGACAAAATCGGAATGGTTGGCGGCTTTGCCTATATCGAAAAAAACGGACAATGGATTTTAGAGAATTTAACCGATAAAGATCATATTCGTGGTGCTTTTAAAGCCTATCGAAAAGAATGTTTTTTGCAAATAGGAAATTTAAAACCAGCAATGGGTTGGGATACTGTGGATGAATTGTTGTGTAAATTCTATGGATGGAAAGTAGTTACCGATGCTGATTTGAAAGTAAAACATTTGAAACCAACTGGTGCGAACTACAATAAAACCGCAAGATTCAAGCAAGGCGAAGCTTTTTATTCTTTAGGATATGGTTTTTTAATTACTGCAATAGCTTCTGCGAAATTGGCAATTATGAAAAGGAAGCCACTTTTATTTTTTGATTATATTCAAGGTTTTTGGAAAGCCAAATTTAGTAAAAAACCACTTTTAGTTTCCGATGAACAAGCCAAATTTATTAGAAATTACCGTTGGAATAAAATGAAAGGAAAGTTGTTTAATTCTTGATTTATTTATTTTACTAAAATAAACCCAACTCATAATTCAAAACTCACAACTTATAACTAATTTCGCCTATATATTTAAATTATGATGCTCATTCGCTATTTATCGCAAATCGGAAGGTACTTTATAATGTGGAGAGAAATTTTCAAAAAGCCTACAAAATGGTCGGTGATGAGAATTTTAATTTTCAAGGAAATCGATGATTTAATTATCGGTTCTCTCGGCATTGTTGCGTTTATTTCGTTCTTCGTTGGAGGTGTTGTCGCTATTCAAACCGCTTTAAATTTGACTAATCCGCTAATACCTAAATACCTAATTGGTTTCGCCACAAGACAATCTGTAATTTTAGAATTTGCACCTACTTTTATTTCGGTAGTTATGGCTGGAAAAATGGGTTCGTTTATTACGTCAAGTATTGGTTCAATGCGTGTTACAGAACAAATTGATGCACTAGAAGTTATGGGTGTAAACTCTTTAAATTATTTGGTTTTCCCTAAATTAATGGCTTTGTTGTTGTACCCTTTTTTAATTGGTATTTCAATGTTTATAGGTATTTTAGGGGGTTATATTGCAGCTGTTTATGGAGGCTTTGGAAGTGAATCTGATTTTGTTGTGGGTTTGCAACAAAACTTCATTCCTTTTCATTTTGTCTATGCATTCATCAAAACCTTTCTTTTTGGTTTGATTTTAGCAACAATTCCTTCCTTTCATGGTTATTATATGAAAGGTGGTGCACTAGAGGTTGGTAAGGCTAGTACCGTCTCATTTGTTTGGGCATCGGTTACAATTATTGCAGTAAATTATATATTAACGCAACTTCTTTTGACCTAATGATAGAAATAAAAAACATTGAAAAGTCATTTGGTGATAGTAAAGTTTTGAAAGGCGTTTCTACGATTTTCGAAACTGGTAAAACCAATTTAATAATCGGACAAAGTGGTTCTGGAAAGACAGTTTTGCTTAAAAGTTTACTTGGAATTCATACGCCAGAAGTTGGAACAATTTCATTTGATGGCAGAATTTATTCGCAATTATCCGCAGATGAAAAAAGAGAATTGAGAACCGAAATTGGAATGGTTTTTCAAGGAAGTGCACTTTTTGACTCAATGACTGTGGCTGAAAATGTTGGATTCCCATTGAAAATGTTTACCAAAAATTCAAAATCTGAAATTCAAGATCGTGTAGATTTTGTTTTGAAAAGAGTGAATTTAGTTGATGCACATACAAAATTCCCCGCCGAGATTTCAGGTGGAATGCAAAAACGGGTTGCCATTGCAAGAGCAATTGTAAATAATCCTAAATATTTATTTTGTGACGAACCGAATTCAGGTTTAGATCCAAATACTGCCATTTTAATTGACAATCTAATCAAGGAAATTACAGAAGAATACAATATTACGACTGTAATAAATACGCACGATATGAATTCTGTTATGGAAATTGGCGAGAAAATAATCTTCCTAAAAAATGGTTTAAAAGAGTGGGAAGGAACCAAAGAAGAGATTTTCAGAACGGATAATGAAGCGATTGTTGATTTTGTATATTCTTCCAATCTATTTAAAAAAGTTCGAGAAGCGTATTTAGTAGGATAAAAAAAAGGCGAAAATTAAATCTAATTTTCGCCTTTTTTATAATTTATACTTTTAAACTTGCAACAATTCCTTTAATTTCTTGTTCTTTAGATTTTGGATAAATGAGCAAAACGTTGTCTTTATCAACGACAATAAAATCTTCCAAACCATCAATAATTACCAATTTATCTTTTGATGTACTGATAATATTACTTGAGGAGTTTTTCAATAAAACAGTTGCATTTACAACTGCATTATTATTTTCATCTTTATCTAATTTTTCGTGCAACGAACCCCAAGTTCCAAGGTCATTCCAATCGAAAGTTGCTGGTAAAACATATACGTTTTTAGCTTTTTCTAAAATCGCATAATCAATAGAAACGTTTTCTGAATCGGCATAATTTTCATTAATAAAGTTAGTTTCTGAATTGGTATTATAACTTTCAATACCTTTCAAAAACAAAGCATT
>CANIFM010000137.1 GCA_947466955.1 Bacteroidota bacterium | reverse complement strand
GGCGATACTTTTTCAAAACAGGGTGGAAGTAAATATTTAGAAACTGCTCAAGACGTTGCCAATGTTGCAATTTCTGGCGGTTATAAAGGTTGGGCTCAAACAGACGGAAATCAAAATCGTTATTTTTTGATAAACGATATGCTTTCAAACACTTTTAGTCCTTTTCGGGATGCAATGTACGAGTATCATTTTGAAGGTTTGGATTTAATGCACAAAGATTTAAATGCTGCAAAACTTAAAATTAAAGACGCCATAAATACCATTGGAAAGATTAATGATACCCGACCAAATGCTTTTTTAACACGCGTGTTTTTTGATGCAAAATCAGATGAAATCGTGTCTGTTTTTTCTGCCGGTCCATCAATGGATATTCGAGATTTAATAGAGAATTTAAATACCATTTCGCCTTTAAATTCTAGTAAATGGGCTGGGATTAAATATTAAAAAATGTTGTTTTAATAAATTTTTACTTAAAATATATAAATGCTAACGTCACTTTCTATTAATAATTTTGCTTTAATTGATAAATTAGGAATTGATTTTTCTGATGGTTTTTCAATTATTACTGGTGAAACTGGAGCAGGAAAATCAATATTATTAGGTGCGTTAGGATTAGTTTTAGGAAAAAGAGCCGATTTAACTTCACTAAAAAATAAAGACGAAAAGTGTATTATTGAAGCCCATTTCCAAATTTCAAATTACAATTTACAGTCTTTTTTTGAAGCCAATGATTTAGATTATGAAGCAGAAACAATCATTCGTAGAGAAATATTGCCTTCGGGAAAATCTCGTGCTTTCATAAATGACAGTCCAGTAAATCTTCAAGAATTGCAAGATTTGAGTTTGTTTTTGATAGATATTCATTCGCAACATCAAACTCAAGAACTTTCAGAAGAGTCTTTTCAATTTCAAATTATAGATGCTGTTGCCAATAATGTTGACGTTATAGCTTCATATTCCACGATTTTGAAATCCTATAAAAAAGATAAATCTCAACTTACAATATTAAATACCCAACTTCAATTGGTTCTGAAAGAGCAGGATTACAATACTTTTTTATTAGAAGAATTGCTTGTGGCACAACTAAAATTGAACGAACAAGAGGAATTGGAACAGATTTATGAGCAACTAAATAATGTTGAATTCATAAAAGAAAGTCTTGATAAATCTATGGCTTTAGCCAATGAAGAACAGTTTGGGATTTTGCAAAATTTGAAGGAATTGAAAATTGCTTTGCAAAAAACGGTTGGTTTTTCTTCGGATTATAAATCATTATTTGAAAGAATAAATAGCGTTTCCATTGAATTTGATGACATTGCAACTGAATTGAATCAACTATCGGAAAATTTGATTAATGATCCAGAACAATTGGATTTGGTCAATCAAAAATTGCAAACTATTTATAATTTGCAGAAAAAACACCAAGTAGGTTCTGTTTCAGAATTATTGGAAATTCAAAATGATTTGGATAATAAGGTAGTTTCTGTTGGAGAATTGGAAATTGAAATTAATAAATTAACGGCTAAAATTCAGAATACGACTTTAGAATTAGACAATTTTGCAAGTATAATTCGAGAAAATCGATTGAAAGCAGTACCCGTTTTATCAGAAAAATTAATTTTTATTTTGGAGCAATTAGGAATGCCAAATGTTCGATTTAATATGGAATTAAAACCATCGGATACTTATTTTGCAAATGGAAAAGATGAATTACAATTTTTGTTTTCTGCAAATAAAGGTTCTGATTTTGGATTGTTAAAAAAAGTAGCTTCTGGAGGAGAATTATCGAGAATTATGCTGGCTACAAAAGCTATTTTGGCACAATATTCTAATTTGCCAACTATCATTTTTGATGAAATTGACACAGGTGTTTCTGGTGAAATTGCTAATAAAATGGGAAATATAATGAAAGATATGAGTAGTAAAATGCAAGTATTCTCTATTACACATTTGCCACAAATTGCCGCCAAAGGAAATGTTCATTACAAAGTTTTCAAATCAATTCAAGGCGAAAGCACAATTTCAGAATTAAAATTGCTCACAACAGAAGAAAGAATTGTAGAAATTGCAGAAATGCTTTCAGGAAAAGATATTTCTGATTCTGCTTTAAATCACGCAAAAGCCTTGTTAAATTAAATAATTTTTTACTTTTGCAAAAGAAAAAAATCAACAATAATCACATAAACGAATAAACTACAAAAATGATTATAGAACCAAGAATGAGAGGATTTATTTGCTTGACAGCACATCCAGAAGGGTGCGAGCAAAGTGTTAAAAATCAAATTGAATATATAAAATCAAAAGGAGCAATTGACGGAGCTAAAAAAGTTTTGGTGATTGGCGCTTCAACTGGTTTTGGTTTGGCATCAAGAATTACAAGTGCTTTTGGATCAAATGCTTCAACTATAGGAGTGTTTTTTGAAAAACCACCTTCCGAAGGAAAAACCGCTTCACCAGGTTGGTATAATTCTGCAGCATTTGAAAAATTGGCACACGAATCTGGTTTGTATGCAAAAAGTATCAACGGTGATGCATTTTCAAATGAAATAAAAAAACAAACATTAGATTTAATAAAATCTGATTTAGGTCAAGTTGATTTAGTAATTTATAGTTTGGCTTCACCGGTTAGAATGAATCCAAAAACAGGAGTTTTACACCGATCTGTATTGAAACCAATTGGAAGTACATTTACAAATAAAACAGTTGATTTTCATTCAGGAATTGTATCAAATATTAGTATTGAGCCTTGCAATGAGGAAGATATTGAAAATACGGTTGCCGTTATGGGTGGTGAAGATTGGTCGATGTGGATTGAGGATTTAAAGGAAGCTAATTTATTGGCACCAGGCGCAAAAACGGTTGCTTATTCGTATATCGGACCTTCATTAACAGAGGCAGTTTACAGAAAAGGGACAATTGGACGAGCAAAAGATCACTTGGAAGCAACCGCTTTTTCTATTACTGACAGTTTGAAATCTATTGGTGGAACTGCGTACGTTTCTGTAAATAAAGCATTGGTTACACAAGCAAGTTCAGCTATTCCAGTTATTCCGTTGTATATTTCTTTATTGTATAAAATAATGAAAGAAGAAGGGATTCACGAAGGTTGCATCGAACAAATTCAACGTTTGTATCAAAATAGATTGTATTCAGGAACAGATATTCCAACGGATGAAAAAGGAAGAATTCGTGTTGATGATTGGGAAATGAGAGCCGATGTTCAGGAAAAAGTGGCTAAATTATGGGAACAAGCAACAACAGAAACTTTGCCAGGAATTGGTGATTTGGAAGGATATAGAAAAGATTTTCACAACCTTTTTGGATTTGGATTTGAAGGCGTTAATTATGAGGCTGATACCAACGAAATGGTTGGTGTTCCAAGTATAGTATAAAAAAGAATAAATAATAATTAGCCACAAATTCACTGATTTTTAGAAATATAATCTTTGAATTTGTGGCTTTTTTAATAATATAAAATATGTACAATTTATTAAAAGGAAAACGAGGAATTATTTTTGGAGCATTAGATGAAAATTCTATAGCTTGGAAAACTGCAGAACGAGTTCACGAAGAAGGCGGAATTTTTGTTTTAACAAATGCGCCCGCTTCTATTAGAATGGGAACAATTGATGTATTAGCACTAAAAACCAATTCTCAGATTATTCCTGCTGACGCTACTTCTGTTGAAGATTTGGAGAATTTAGTTGACAAAGCAATTGAAATTTTGGGAGGTAAAATTGATTTTGTATTGCATTCTATCGGTATGTCTGTAAATGTCAGAAAAGGGAATCATTACACCAATCAGAATTATGATTATACTGAAAAAGGCTGGAATGTTTCGGCTGTTTCTTTTCATAAAGTGATGCAAGTTTTATATAAAAAAGAGGCGATGAACGAGTGGGGGAGCATTGTTGCATTGACTTATATGGCATCGCAACGGGTTTTTCCTGATTACAACGATATGGCAGATAACAAAGCTTTTTTAGAATCTATTGCACGTAGTTTTGGTTATTTCTTTGGTAAAGACAAAAAAGTTAGAGTGAATACCATTTCACAATCACCAACACCAACAAAAGCTGGGCACGGAGTAAAAGGTTTTGATGAATTTATTTCCTATTCAGATGCAATGGCGCCACTTGGAAATGCAACAGCATTGGATTGTGCCAATTATACAGTTGCTATGTTTTCCGATTTGACAAAACGTGTAACCTTACAAAACTTATATAACGATGGCGGATTTTCAAATATGGGTGTAAGTCAGGAAGTTTTAGAGCGATTTTAAATAAAAAAACAATAAAGTGTATTTTTATTGAATTTTAATGCAATTATTGATTTATTTTTTTAATTTTATCCTTTATTAATTAAAACTAAAAAAAATGAAAAAAATTACTTTATTGATTTTATTATTTGTTGCTTTTACATCAAATAGTTATGGTCAGTTCCCAGCTCCTTATTGTGCTGAAGCATTTGCTAGTGGGGTAGAACCAATAACTTTGGTTAATTTCGCTGGCATAAACAATATTTCTGACCCATCTACTGGAACTGTTAATCCCGCTCATGAAGATTTCACTTCTATGATTGGAAATGTTGCTGCTGGCGGTACCTATGGAATTACTTTAAAAGGTAATACCGATGGTAATTTTACTACAAAATTGAGAGTATATATTGACTGGAACCAAAACAACGATTTTACTGATGCAGGTGAGTCTTATGATATAGGGAATATTGTAAATTCAACTGGCTTAGATGCAGTTCAATTAACTGGGACTATTTTAGTTCCTGTCAATGCTTTAGCTGGTAATACAAGAATGCGTGTTATTAAGAAATATAATGCTTTTTCAACAGCATGTAATACTTTAGGATTCGGTCAAGCAGAAGATTATACTTTAACTGTTACAATTCCTTCATGCCTATCTCCTTATGGAGGGTTAGCAACTGTGAATTCGTCATCTGCAAGTTTAAGTTGGACATCTGGCGGTGCTTCAAATGCAGAAGTTCTTGTTCAATTAGCTGGATTAGGAGTGCCTGCAGATACTGATAATACTGGAGTAAATATTTCTACTTCAACTTATTCTGCAACAGGTTTAATACCGCAAACAGCATACGAATTCTACGTAAGAGATGAATGTTCGATTGGTTCAAGTTTTAGTACTTGGGCAGGACCTTATTTATTTACTACTGCTTGTGGTTCAATTACAAATTTACCTTGGACAGAAAATTTTGATAGTCTTACAGCTGGAACTAATGTTTTTCCACTTTGCTGGGCTTATGAAAATACTTTAAGTACTTGGGCTATTTCGACTACTCCTATTGCTTATAGTGGAGCAAATTCACTAAGAAGAACATGGAGTACAGACGGTTGGGCTTATACCCCATTGGCAACTTTAAATGCGGGGACTTCTTATACCTTAAGTTATTATATGAGAACTAATGATGCTGTTGTAGGTTATGATTTAACAGTAGGTGTAGGAAACGGACAAACTGCTACAGCAATGACTACAACATTGTCAACAGTAACGGGTTATCAAAATCCAACATGGACAAAATTCACTTTTGAATTCATTCCAACAGTAACAGGAGAATACTCATATGGAGTTCATGTAGTTGCTCCACTAGCTCCAAATGGAATTAATTTTGATGATTTTAAATTAGAACTTACTCCAAGTTGTGTTGAGCCAAGGGCTTTAGTTGCATCAAATGTTACATCAACTTCAGCTATGGTTTCATGGACAGCTCCAACTGTTGCTCCAGCAAATGGTTATGAATATTTCATTTCAACATCAAATGTAGCGCCTTTAGCTACTGATGCAGCTACAGGTTCTATTGGCGCAGGAATAACAATGACGGATTTAGCTAGTTTAACTCCAGCAACAACTTATTATGTTTGGGTTCGTTCCGTTTGTAGTTCAAGTGATACAAGTGCATGGACTAGCTCTTTGTCTTTTGTTACCGAGTGTGTTGCTGTTGCAAGTTTTTCAGAAAATTTCGATAGCGCTTCAACTTTTCCAACTTGTTGGGGTAAAGTGGGTACAATTGGTTCTGCAAATATACAAACTACAAATCCTAGTTCAGCTCCAAATACTTTATACATGTATGGTTCTGGTGTAATGCCAGTTGTAAAAACTATTCAGGTTTCAAATTTAGGTGCTGGTACTAACAGATTAAAATTTGATATGAGAGCTAATTTTACTGTAGGTGGAATTATTGAAATTGGTTACTTAACTGATCCAAATGATTCAACAACATTTATTGCTTTAGGAAGTGTAACAGCTAGTTCACTTACCTATTCTCAATATGTTTTTGCTCCTGCAGCTGGGACATATTCAGAATATTTAGCTTTAAGACATACAGGAACTCCTGGAAATAGTGTCCTTATAGATAATGTTGTTTGGGAAGCAATTCCTAATTGTGTTGAACCAACGCTCCTTGTTGTGTCGTCAATTACTTCTTCAGCTGCAATGGTATCTTGGACAGCTCCAGCTGTTGCCCCAGTAAATGGTTATGAATATTTTGTTTCTACATCAAACACTCCTCCAACTACATCAACTGTTGCTACAGGTTCGGTTTCAGCCGGTATGACAATGGCTGATTTGTCAAATTTAACTTCTGCAACTCTTTATTATGTATGGGTTAGAAGTATTTGTAATGGTTCTGATGTAAGTTCTTGGTCTGTTTCTACTTCATTTAACACGGGTTGTCTTGCCGCAACAGTTCCTTATACACAAGATTTTGAATCAGCTATTGTTCCAGCTTTACCAATGTGTACTTCAAATGAAAATGTAGGAACTGGAAATAATTGGATTACAGTTGCTAATCCAGGTTCTGGATTTACAACTAAAGCTTTGAAATATACATATAGCACTCCAAGTGCAGCTAATACTTGGTTTTATACACAACCGATCACTTTAACTGCTGGTACTTCATATTCAATTGGTTATAATTATGGTAACAACAGTGCAACTTATATTGAAAGTTTAAAAGTTGCATACGGTACAAGTGCAAATGCTTCAAGTATGACTACTACTTTGGCAGATTATCCAAGCGTTACTGGAGCGACTTTATTATCAGATTCAATAATTTTTACTCCAACTGCATCAGGAGATTATTATTTTGGATTTAATGCCTACTCAGTAGCGGATCAATATTATCTTTTTGTAGATGATATTGCTGTAACTGCAACGCCTTTAGCTACACAATCTTTTAATAGTAGTTCATTCTCTTACTATCCAAACCCAGTAAAAAATACATTAAACTTGTCTTATTCTGAAAATATTTCAGATGTGTCAGTTTATAATTTATTAGGACAACAAGTAATTGCAAAAGCGGTAAATGCGAATCAATCACAAATTGATATGTCGCACTTAACCAGCGGAACCTATATGGTAAAAGTTACTTC
>CANIFM010000136.1 GCA_947466955.1 Bacteroidota bacterium | reverse complement strand
TTAATTGCAACATATCAAAATTTAGGGTTAATAAAAGACAATGTTTTAACGATTATTTCCCCTAAACAGCAAGTGAAACAATTGCGATTGACTTTGATTCCAAATCCAAAAGTAACAAGTGAGTTCCAATTGTTATACGAACAAAAACCTATTGCAAAACCACGTTTGGATTTAGAAAACGAGACGATTTCTTATTATCAAACGGCTTCTGATATTTTGAAGAAAAAGAAGTATCAAAAATAAGTTCTGTTTCTAAAACAATAGCCTTCTTTTTGTCGTAAATTTATATTCAAATCAGAATTATGTTCCGACATCAAGGAAAAAATAGGACTTTCATTCATAATTTACGCTTGGCGACTTTATTGTCTTTCGTAGCGGGAATAGTAAATATTACGGGGGTTTTAGCCTTAAAAACACTAACTACAAATGTAACGGGACATTTTGCTTTTTTTGCTGAAGAATTTATGAAAAGGGATTTCACTTCAGCGATTACCTTTTTGCTGTTCATTATCTTCTTTTTATTGGGTTCTTTTACTTCCAATTTTTTAGCCGAATTAGTGTCAAGAAAAAAACCTGAATTGTCTCACGTAATCCCAATTTCTTTAGAAATAATAGTTTTAGTTAGCGTGGGAATCTTCGGAAACCAATCGAACATATCCAATTTAGACGGGAAATTAATTGCTTTTTTAATGCTTTTTGCAATGGGAATCCAGAATTCATTGGTAACGAAAATCTCACAATCAACAGTTAGAACTACTCATTTAACAGGGCTTTTCACTGATTTAGGAATTGAATTGTCTCAGTTATTCTTTTATAAAAAACCCGAAGAAGTTAAGAAACTGAAAACCAATATCTATTTGAGATTATCGATTATAGCGTTTTTCTTTATCGGATGTTTTTCTGGGGGATATATTTACAAATCAATTGCTTTTCACACTTTATTTGTAGCTTCCTTTTTCTTATTGATAGCACTTTTATATGATTACATCAGATTTCAATTTTATAACATAAAACGAAAAAGAACGCATCATTAAGCTACAACATTCCATTGTATTTTCTGATAAACCATTCCGAAGTCAGTGAAATTGCAATTAGAATTAGCAACCAAATCCAATCTATCAAAGGCGTTTTCTTAACAATTGCCTTTTGAACCGATTTGTATTCTTCATTTTCCAAAAGCGATTTTATCAAGACATCAACCTTATTAGGGAAAATAACTTGCCCTTTCGTTTGCGATGCCAATTGGGTTAATTTATTCAAATCTGGGTTTACAAATTGTTTTTCAATATCAAAATCTAATATCTCAAAATACCCGTTATAAACCGTATTTGAATTCAATTCTTTGACCACAAAATTATACTGTCCAGCCACCAATCCATCTAAATTTACTTTAAATGAAGTCGATGTTTTCAATAAATCATACGTTTTTGTAGCCTTCGAATTTTTATTTACAACAGTGATATTCAATCTCGCTTTTTCGTCAAATTCATAATTCTTATTGAAATATTGTGCAGAAATTTCAATTGCATCACCCGAATTATAATAGCCTTCTTGATTCACAACTAATGATTTTTTGGAAGCATTGGAAGCTAAAAACTGAATTGTTTTATCAATAAAAACATCATATTTCTCATACGATTTTGTTTCTACGTGGCTTTGCAAACGCCATTTCCAACTGTTTTCACCCAATAAAAAAGCTATCCGCTTCCCTTGATTTTCCGAAAAGGCAAGCAACGGCGCATTGGTTTCAATATTCCTGATTTTTGAGGACAACAACACATTTACATTTGCGGAAGCGGTTACCGTTCCAAACGCATTTTGCAAGGGTGGAAATTGTTCAAATCCAATATCATCGAGCGCAAAAAGGTTGAAATCACTTTTATAACTAGCCAAATAATCTTCCGTTTGGCTACTCATTTTAAATGCCAAACTATTTTGTTGTTGGTTCAAAAAGTTGAAATCTGTTTTTGTACCTGTAATTATAAACGTATTTATTTCGGCAGTTTTATTGGCTTCAAAAAATGATTTAAAATCAGCTGTTGGCTGGTACAAAATGGCAATGTTATACTTTTGTAAATCCTTGATTTCGTTTGGCTTAACAATCGTAACTTTTCGTTGCACATTGGTTTCAATTGCACGTTTCAAAGCACCAATATCAGGATGATTAATCGAAGAAATAATTGCGATTTCTGTTTTCTGATCGATGATTTCTACCGCAAAATTCTTAGTATTGTTGTACGTGTTTTTCTCTTTTTCTTTAGAAGTAATTGCCGCTTTAAAAACCTGTAAACCAATTTTATCCGCAGGAAGCAAAACAGAAATTATAGCTGATTTTTTTGAAGGCGAAAAAGAAACGGTTTGCGTATTTAAAACCGAATTACCTTGAGAAATACTGAAATTTGCCGTAATACTTTTCGTTCCCGAATAGTTTAAAAAGACTTCAACGGGGAATTTATTTTTGTGAAACGCATATTTATTCACGTTCAATTGGCTTACTTTCAAATCTAAATAAGTCATTGTATCACCAACAACAATTGGATATACTTTATTATTTACATCAAAACTATAGACGAAATCATTTCCTGATGTTTGATTTCCATCCGAAATTAAAACTGTTGGAAACGTAACGTTTTTATTGATACTTTTAACACTTTTCGCAACTTCATCAATGTTCGTTTGCTTTCCCTTGAAATCAAAAGTTTCCGAACTTTGAAAATCACTATCAAAACGATACGATTGCACATCAAACTTCTCTTGAATTTCGGCATTTGAAGTGATTTTTTTATACACTTCTAATGAAGTTGCCTCTGCTTTTAAATCCACAATCGAATTGGAATTGTCAACTGCAATTGCCAAAGGCGTTTTAACAATTTCAAAAGTTTTACGAGATAAAATGGGGTTTATCAACAATAATAAAACGCCAAATACTGTAAAAAAACGTAAAAAAGCCAAAATCAAATGCGCTTTCGACTTGATTTTAGCTTTATAAAAATATTGATAATACGACAAACCACCCGCTATTAGAAGTGAAATCAAGAGTAATAGAATCGTGTTTGTAGTCATATTTTTTTTGTATTTAGTAATCAGTGTTCAGTATTCGGTGTATACTGAAAACTGAACACTGAAAACTTTTCCTTAAGTTAGCATTCCTCCACAAACATTCATCACCTGACCCGTCACATACGCACTCATATCAGACGCAAAAAACAAACAAGCATTGGCAACATCTTCAGTAGTTCCGCCACGTTTCAATGGAATTCCGTCTCTCCAACCTTTCACCACATCCTCGTTTAATTTCGCTGTCATTTCGGTTTCAATAAATCCTGGCGCAATCACATTACAACGAATATTTCGAGAACCTAATTCCAATGCTACCGATTTTGAAAACCCAATAACACCCGCTTTTGATGCCGAATAATTCGTTTGTCCCGCATTTCCTTTCACGCCAACAACGCTACTCATATTGATAATTGAACCCGAACGTTGCTTCAAAAATGTTTTCTGAATCGCTTTTGTCATATTGAAAACCGACTTCAAATTCACGTCAATTACCTTGTCAAAATCTTCCTCAGACATCCGCATCAAAAGATTATCTTTCGTAATTCCAGCGTTATTTATTAAAATATCAACCGTTCCAAAATCTTCTAAAACCGCATCCACAAAGGTTTGAGCCTCATTGAAATCCGATGCATCCGATTGATACCCTTTGGCTTTCACGCCCAAAGCATTCAATTCTTTTTCTAATGCCAATGCAGATTCCACCGATGAACTATACGTGAACGCTACATTTGCACCGTTTTTTGCGAAAACTTCTGCGATTCCTTTCCCAATTCCTCGACTTCCGCCCGTGATTATGGCTGTTTTTCCTTGTAATAATTTCATATCCGAATTTTATTTTATATTTTTTTTGGAGCTATTTCCTGCTGTCATTCCAATCCACGCAAAAAAGCGTGGGATTTTCCCTTCCATCAGGGCTAATTTACATCCGCCAAATATAAGATAATTCCCTTTTTAAAAAAAATACATTTTAACAATACCAAGTTATTATCAAAAACTATTCATTCTCTCGGAAAAGAAAAACGTTTGTCAAAAAGAAATTCTATATCTGTCAAAGTATGTAAAAATGCAACTAAATCTACTCTTTCATTATCCGATAAATGCATTGGTTTTTGTAATTGTTTTGGTAAATTCTTTTCGTTTCCAAGTGAATTATAATGCTTAATTACCTCAGTTAATTTTTTGAAACGACCGTCGTGCATATACGGAAAAGTAAATTGTATGTTTCGTAATGTTGGTACTTTGAACAACAAATAATCTTTGGTATTTCCAGTTATTTTTTGTCTTCCAATGTCGTTCAATGTGGTGTCTAATGGCAATCCATTTCTCTCGAATTTTTCACTTGTAAATAAGGGTTCGTTATGGCAAGAAGCACAATTGCTTTTGAATAATTTGTATCCGTTTTGCTCTTGATTTGTAAAAACAGCTTCATTTCGCATCACTTTATCATACTTAGAATTGGAGGAAATTAGTTGCAATTCAAATTGGGATAATGCTTTTAAAACTCTTTGTCCAGTAATATTGGCATCTCCATAAGCCGCTAAAAACAGTGTTTGATATTTCTCGCTTTTCTTAAGTTTTGAAACCACGTTTGCTAACGTTTCATCCATTTCAACAGCGCTAGTAATTGGATTCAGTGGTTGTACATCCAAATGATTTACACCGCCATCCCACATAAAACTTTTTGACCAAGCCAAATTCATTAAAGTCATCGAATTTCGAGTTCCAATTTTCCCATCTATTCCGTGGCTCAACTCGTGATCTACGTGTGTAAAACCGGTAGCTTGCAAATGACAACTAGCACACGAAATCGTATTGTCGCGCGATAAAATAGGGTCATAAAATAAGGTTCTTCCCAATTGAAATCCTTCCTCAGTCAATGGATTTTTAGAAAAATCATAATGTGGTTTTGGCCAACCTTTAGGAATTTCTAAATAGAGTGGGGTAGGCTTTAAAAAAGTAAATGCCAACGAAAATAAGACGATACTTCCTATGACAAAAAGATATTTAAAAGGAACTTTCATTTTAGTTTTCTTTGCTGTTTATGCTAAACATTTTCGTCGTTTTATCTGCAAGTTCCATCGCTTTTGAACCAGGAATCATAATGCTATTATTTTCTGATAGTTTAATGTATTTAAACAATTCTGCGACATCTACATTAATTTCTAAATTAGAATTTATGGGTTTTAATTCGATGGTTCTAATGGCGTAATTGGGTTTAATATAGCCGCCAATATGAAATTGAAAAGCGTTTTTACGGGTTTTGCAACTCGAACTTTTGCCTTCTATTTTCATATTTATAAAACCACTTTGCCACGCCCAATACATTCCTTTTGTTGCATCTAAATCGCCAGACATTGCACCAGAAACACTTGCTAAACTATCAATTCCAATTGAGAAGGTAACTTTTGATATTGCTTTATCTGATGTTTTTGCAATTGGAATTCGTAATGAATTTGGGTTTTCAATATCAATTAAATGATAACTATTGGATTCTGAAAAAGTAGTTGCTTCAGAATATTGAAATTTGATATTAGAAATGTAGAACTTAAAAACATCAATTTCAAGCGTGTCTTTGGATTCAGAAATATATTTTTTGTTTTGTACTAAAGTTTCGTCTTTAAATTTCAAATTGAGACGCAAAACTAAGCTGTCCTTTTTTTCTTGAGCTAAAGCCGATTGAAAAAAAAGACAGCCTATTAGAATATAAAAAAAAATTTTACAATACATTTCAAGTTTTTATAGTCCTCTAAAGTAATTTAGTTACTTGATTAATCCTAAACCTTCTTTTGCCGAAGTATCTAAGGGACTATACAATAATACGCGATTAAACAATTCTTTTGCTTCGCTATATTTTCCTAAAAAATAGCAATTCCAACCGCTCATTAACATCGAATCATAATCAAAAGGATATAAATTTAACGATGTTGAAAAGTATTTATCGGCTTTAGCATATTCTTTTCTGTTGTAATAAATTTGCCCCAATCGGAAGTTAGTTTGACTGTTTTTAGGATCAATTTTCAAAATAGATACATATACTTGTTCTACTTCGCTCCATTTTTTCTGAACCGCAAGTGGATTCACAATTCCCAATAATGCCTCAATTGAAGCAGGCATTAATTCTGCTGCTTTTTTATACGCTGCTACCGATTCATCATACCTTTTGGATGAATAATAAAGCCAAGCTAATCTTAATTGTATTGGATAGTTTTCGTAATTACTCAAACTTTTTAAGATATCAATTGCTTCATTTTGTTTTTTAGCCGTTTCTAAAGCATAACTTTTTACAAAAGCTTCTTGAACTACTTTTTGGTCTTGCGCTTGAATAAATTGTGACCCAATTAGTAAAGCGATAACCACTGATTTTCTTAGAATTTCCATACGATTTTTGTTTTTAAAAGATTATAATTATAAGTGTAATTTGTTGTATTTGTAGTTGTTGGATTTGCGCCACTTTCATATGTTGAACCTCTTTCTTGAATTCCATAACCAAAGCTCAAGTCGAATTTTTTGAAATAAATATTCAAGTTGCTTCCCGCATACCAATTGATTTTATTAGGAGAATTATATGCAAAAAGCCCGTTGTCACTAATGTAATTTTCGTGGTTCCCAGAAGCACCAAAACATTCCAACCATAATTTCTTAGTAATTTTAACTCCTATTAATTGGGTAAATACGGTATTGTGTTCTGCTGTGTTTGAGATTAGGGCAATTTTACTATTTCCATATAAATTCAAATTCCCAAACGGAAAATAACTTACCGAACCTTCCGATGTAATGGTTTTTAACTCGGATAAATTAGTATAACTTACCGCAAGTGTTGGCTCAAAATATTTTAAACGTCTGCTAATAGACAAACTTCCAGAAGTGGAATTAGCATTTGTTTTTTGAGATAAAAAGGGTTGATTTGGAGGAAAAGGTGGTGGAGCGGTATAGGAAATGCTACTCGAACTGTACAATCCAAAACCTGCACTAACAGTCCAATTCTTCAAATAATAGGATCCAATTACATTCCATTGGAAATAATTATTTTTGTTTGTAATTATTGTTTCTTTTGATGAAGGGAACGAAAAGCGGAAAATATCATTTGAAGTATTTGTTACTAATGAAATAATATTTTGAATTTTAAATCTGGATGACAATTGATTATTTATAAATAGATTATTAAACTGAACATCAGAATAAAAAGTTCCGTGTCCAAAATTAGCATTTCCTTTGAAATTATTGCTTTTATAATTGTCGAAATTATTGGTTTTCAATATTCCAACTTCAGCGGCTACGGATTTAAATAATCTAGGGGCATATTCCACTTTTACTTTCAATTCATCTGTAAAAGTATCTGCTAATAGATTTGCTTTTTCCCTCTGACTGCTATTT
>CANIFM010000135.1 GCA_947466955.1 Bacteroidota bacterium | reverse complement strand
TGAAAACGATGATTTTTGAGCCTCTTGGAATGACCCATACTTTTGTTTACGATTACCAAAAAGACAAAAATGTAATTACACCTTCCTATCGTTGTAATGGACAGCAAATAGCGTTTGATTATTTAGATGCTGTTTATGGCGATAAAAATATATTTTCTACACCACACGATTTACTGAAATTTGATATGGCTAGGAATTCTGATTATTTTTTGAGTCCTGAATTGCGATGCCAAATCTACAAAGGTTGCAGTAATGAACATAAAGGACAAAAGAATTATGGACTTGGAATTCGAATGATTAATTGGGAAACTGGTCAGAATTTTTACTTCCATAACGGTTGGTGGCATGGAAACATGTCGTCTTATGTAACCCTGCAAAAGGAAAACGTTACGATTATTGCCTTAACCAATAAATGCTCCAAAAGCGTTTATAAAGTTCGGAACCTTGCACCGTTATTTGGAGATTATCCTTTTAAAGTGGATGAAAGTGAGGAGGAATAAATGTGTCGAAAGTCGAATGTCTTAAAGTCGAAAGAAAAGACGAAGAGATAAAAGACGAAGAGATAAAAGACTAAAAAATTGAAAATCGAAGGTCTGAATCGTCGTTCCTACAAACTAATAACTTACCATTAACAATTAATAATTCATTTATATCGTATCTTTGCAGTATAATTTGGGGTCGACTGGTTTTGACAGCAAGTCGAATTGAGAAGTAAGCACGTCGAGAACTGGGACAATTCTCGTTAATAAAAGGTTTCAAAACACATACACGGCGAAGGAAACTACGCTCTTGCTGCATAATCTGAATTATAGTAAGATTAGCCTCGTCCTACAAGGTAGGAAAGCAGGATTTACCACGAAAGCTTTGGTTTATAGCGGTCGATAAAGGTGAATCGTAAATTTAAACCTAGATTTCCATGAGCTTCGGGTGGATTTCGAAAGTAAGAAGATAAGTGTTGTGCGACTGTTTCTGGTCAAACACAACATCGAAAATTCAATCAGGAAATAAGCGTGTAGAAAGTTTTTTAGTTGCTTGTTTGGACCCGGGTTCGATTCCCGGCGATTCCACAAATAATAAGGCTGCCCAGATTTGGACAGCCTTTCTTGTTAGTGTTGAGGATTGAAATTAGCGCTACATTTTTATTATTAATTCAATTACAACTCCTTATTGTAAAAAACTCCTTAAATCATTTAATTAATGCCTACCGAAATACTATCTAATTAGTCTTATTAGTTTTGATAGATTTAAGATAATCTGTAGGCGAACAACCAACTTCTTTATTAAATGTATTATAGAAATTTGATCTTGTTGAAAAGCCAGATTTCTGTCCAATTGCATCTATTGTAAAATTATTATTCAAATCGCTTTGCAATAGTTCTTTAGCATATTCAATTCGTAAGTGATTTTTTAGTTTTGTAAAACTAACTTTATAAATACTAGTAAAACAATATGCAACATGACTGTCCTGCATTTCCAATTCCATCGCTAAGTCGCTAATTGTATATTTCAATTTTAAATAGGGTCTTTCGTTATAATAATACAACTTTATTTTATGTGCTAATTCATAAAAAGGATCGTTTTCAGCCAATTCAAAATTAAAATCATCTTGAATTAAGAAAAAGTTGGAAGAGCTCAACGAATCACTATTTTTATTATTGTTCTTAAATTTTATTTTGTTTTCTCTATTGGAGTAATTGTATAATATTTTTGGAAAAAACAACAAACTAAATGAAATAATAATATATGCTATTTCTACTATAATGAGATACCATTTATAAGACAATGCTTCATTATAGGATGTGGTTCTAACAAACGTATAGCTTAATATAAAATAACATCCAATTAACAATAATAAAACGAATAATAACCCAAAAAACCATTGGTACTTAATTAATAAATAATTAAAACTAACATTGTTTTTTTTACTTTTCTTTTTTAAAGATTTCCATATAAAATATAAAGAATAAAATATATAAACCATAAAACAAATGGGGCGCAAAATAAAATTTACAGAGGGACTCATCAAAGAATTAACCTTAAATATTAAAAGTAAGTTCACATTTTCAATTATTTTTTGAGCCAAAGTAACCTTATAACTATATGAAGTGAAGTAATAGGGTATTACGGCAATTAAATTAATTAAAAATGGAATGAAGTGTAAAAAATCAATCTTCTTAAAATTAGTTTTAGGAGTTAAAATTCCTCTAATATAAAAAAATAGAAAAGGACCTAGCAACAACGTTAATGGCATGAAGTTATTATAAAAAATCACAGTCCAAAAAACAGATTTAGAGTACACTACGACATAGTGACCAAGTCCATAAATAGATAATATGATAAATAGAAATGCTAAAAAGAATACATTTTTATTGGTTCTCCAATTATTAATTATCAAAATAAAAGCTATTAATATCGAAAAAAGGCAAACGTATAGCAACATTGTTTAGGGATTTAAAATAGTTTAACAAAATTAGGCAACTTTGCAAATGTCCTGATAAATAGTAATTAAAAACATGTCCTCTTTTATTATAAATTGGACAAATTTGATTGATTTGCTTCAATAAAACGAAAAAATGATAAATAAATTTGCAAAAAATTAAACGGTGTTTTTTAGTTCAATTAATTATTGCAAGGAAGAAACCCACATCATTAACTTAATAAATTTTTTATTTATGAAATTAAATTTTACCTACAAAAAATGGCAAAGTTTACTTATGCTATTTATGATTTTTGGATTCTCAAATCACGCGAGTGCTCTAACCTTTTGGGTTAAGTCAGGATTAACCGGAACATCAAATTTACCTTTATCTTGGAATACACCAGGAACTTGGACTACTTTGGGTGCTGCTTCCGCAACTGCATCATCAGTTATACCAGGAGCTGGAGATACAGTAAACATACTTTCTGGTAAATTTGTATCAATACCACAAGGAACTTCAGGAACTCATTATATTGCAACTTGTGGTGTTTTAAACATAACTGGTAGTGGTACCACTACTGTTTTGGGTTCGGCTGGTAATTTATTTATTCAGGGTTTTGCAGATTTAACTTGCTCTTCAATAAATATGACAGCAAATGGTGTATTAACATTTATTACAATTGCAGGTAATACTAGTAGTTTAACTTGCACAGGAACTATTACCTGTGGGTCAACAACTAAAGGTGCATTAACCCTTATAGGTGGTGCTACTTTAACATGTGATAAATTAGCAATTGGTACTGGGACGGGTAATGGTGCTTCTACAATTTCAGGAAGAAATGGAAGTACCAACTATGGAACATTTATATTTACAGGAACTGGTACAGGAGTAGTTCCAGTATTAACTGGAGATACGGCTACTTTAGCTGATTTTTCTGATGTGACTTTTATTCCGTCATCATCGGCTAGAGTTTATATTCCATCTGGATTTTCAGCACTTAAATTAAAAATAAAAGCAAATCCAGACAATATTACAATTAATACTATAGATTTTCAAAACAACTATAGTCAGACATTCACTGGCGGAACTTCGCTTTCCATGGAAAAAAATACTGTTCTTTATAATGGTGGAGTAAATCAATTACCCTATAGTAGTTATGTATTAGACGGAGCTAGTACTATAAATTATAGTGGTACTGATCAAATTATCAGAGGATTACCAGCTCCAAATGCTTATACAAATCTGACTTTATCAGGAGCAGGAGTAAAAACATTAAGCACAGATGGAGATTTAACCATAGGTCTAACCCTTACCATAGCGACTGGGGTAACATTAAAAATTTCTGCTGGTAAAACGCTTTATATAAATGGGACTTATGCAAATATAGGTACAGGATGTATAAGAGGATCTAAAACTAGTAATTTAACATATTTAGGAACAGCCGATTCAAGTTTCAATTTTGACCAAACAACTTTAGATGGTAATGCTTTAAATAATATAACAATTGGCGCTTTAAACCAAGTTCAACCAGCTGGAGGTAATCATTTAGATATGATAGTAACAAGTCCTTTAAATATTTATGGTACCGTATCTTCAATCGTAGGACATTTAGTAACAAATAGTGGTACTGGTAATGTAGTAACACTAAAAAGTAATGCATCTACAACCGCTTTTATAGGTCCAATTGTTGATGGAACTCCAGAATTTAATGATCCTTTATTACTAAATAATGGTATTACGGGTAACATTACAGTAGAGCGTTTCATACCTGCTACAAGAGCCTATAGACCACTTTCTTCTTCGGTAACTGGAGGTACAATTTTTAGCAACTGGCAAAACGGAGGCGCTACAGCTTCGTTAACAGGTTCAATATATGGAAATATTTTAACTACATCTAATCCAAGTACGCCATTAGCTGTTGGACAACACATTTCAGGAAATTTAATACCTGCAAATACTACTATTACAAGTATAGCTGGTGCAGCTTCAAATCAATACACGATTTCAACTGTACAAAATTTAACTTCTAGAGCTATGGTTGCCTATGCCATTTCAACATCAACAGTTGTAGCACGCTTTACTGGTTTCGTAACGGCTAATGTTTTATCAGTAACTGGATTTACATCAGGAACAGGATCGTTAGCAATTGGCCAAAAAATTACTGGTGGCACATTGCCAAACACAATAATAACTGGATTTGGTACAGGAAATGGCGCAGCAGGAACCTATACTTTAGGTTTAGAAATTCCATCTGGAATCATTTATTATAATGGTGCTGCAGCAGGTATTGGAACACACGTTACGGGATTAGCTTGTACTGATGCTCAATTAGGTCAAAATGATGCGACTACAGGATTAGATTTAACGCGTTCAGGAAATTCAAGTCTTTATACTTATGCTAGTGGATGGAATGCGGTTACCAATACTAAAAACGAAAATCTTATTGCTGGAAATCCTTATTTGATGCTAATTAGAGGTGATAGAACTATTGATTTAGCATTAAACGCATCAACTCCAACAAATACAACTTTGAGAAGCACAGGAGAAATTATTGCAGGACCATTAGGCGTTTTAGGTTTAAATACAACAACAAATAGTTTCAATTTTGTTGGAAATCCATACCAAGCACCTGTAAATTTAAGTACCATATATCAAGATGCTGCAAGATGGAAAGATTTAGGAACTTCTTATACTGTATTTGATACGAAAGCAAACACTAGAGGAGCTTATGTAACTTATGATTTTGATTTAAGTTCATCAACAATAGCAGGTCAAACTGACCCTACAACATTAGTTTCTGCAATGGATAATACACTTGAACCAAACCAAGCTTTTTTTGTAACTACAACGGGGCCAGACCCAATATTGGTTTTCAATGAAACTGATAAAGATGTTTCAAGCAATGCTTATGTTCCAATGTTTCGTTCTACACAAAATACAACACCAAAAATTAGAGGCTCTATTTGCAATGCAACAACAAATGCAGCATTAGATGGTTTTATTATGGCTTTTTCTGATTCTTTCAACAACACAATTGTAGCAGAAGACACTAGAAAACCTACAGGAAATCAAGACGAAACGTTTGCATCTACAAATGATGTGACTAAAATGGCAATTGATAAAAGAAATTTTCCTTCGGAAGCAGATGAAATTCCATTGAGCATCACACAATACAGATTGACGGATTACAAGTTAAAATTCGTATTAAATGATTTTGATCAAATGGATGCGTACTTAGTTGATACTTATTCAGCTACAGAAACAAGTTTAATTAACAATCAAGAAAACAGCTATGCTTTTACAATTGACGCAGCAATTCCAGCTACAAGTGCTGAAAATCGTTTTAAAATTGTATTTAGAAATTCAAGATTAAATATTAATTCAAACAGTATTAGTCAATTTACTGTTTATCCAAATCCAGTTACAGAAAACAAATTTACTATTAAAACCAACAAAGAGTTTTCTGGTAAGAATACTGACTTGAGCATCATAAATTATTTAGGTCAAGAAGTTTATAAAACCAATGAAAAATTCTTAAACGATGGGTCATTGATGGTTATTCCAACAATCTCAATTTCTAAGGGGGTTTATTTACTAAAAGTAACTGTTGAAGGCAAAGTTGAAACTAAAAAATTAATTATTAAATAATACTATTAATGAAAACACTAAAATTAAAGAAAATAATAACATTAACTAGTTTATTAATACTACTTTTTAGCAGTCCATTGTATTCTCAAGGTTTACCAGGAGATGATCCAGAATTACCAGGAGATGATCCAGAATTTACAGGCAATGTGGACGATCAAGTTCCAATAGATCAAGATGTATGGTTAGGATTAATCGGAGGATGTTTAATTAGTGCTTATTTTATTTCTAGAAAACAAAAAAAAGCTTACAATAACTAATTAATTTTTATTTCATTACACTAAAAGGGGTTTTACATTCGGTAAAACCCCTTTTTATATTATATGCCAAAATATTTATTTAAACGATTTTATAATTAGATGTTCTATTGTTGAGGCATCAATTACTACCATTAAAGATTAAAAAATTAGAGCGAGTCATTATTTCATACATTCAATGCTTGAATCCAAGGTAATTCTATTACAAAAAACAAAACCTATTTGAGCTTTATCATAAACAACTCTTAATTAAATATTCGTTTAATATAAAGTGCTATGTTGCATTTGTAGCTCCTCAACTATAAAATTTTATCATTGTTGTCCGACAAAAAACATATAATATAAGTCGACCCCAACAAGTATAGTCCCTACGGGACATTTTTACAGGGAACACTTCTTATTATTCTACCAACATTTAACTCCTATCGGAGTATATCTCGTAGAGATTATAGGTTGGTAAATAGATAGTTATGAAGTTGATTTTTGTCCCGTAGGGACTACACATTTTTTTAACGGACGACAATGAAATTTTATATATTTTCATTAGAATTATTACTGAAAGGCAACTTTCTTTACCATTTCACCCGAACCATTCCCATTGCTGTATTATTGTAAAATCAATCCTATTCTGAGAATCCCTCCTACTTCCTTTATGGATAAATCATACCAACGCAATGGAAAATCTAAATACAATCTATATAAAGTCTATATTAACTTTAAAGAAACAATCAATAATATAGACTTAGTATAGAGTTAGTATAGACTTACTATAGACTTACTATGCTTTTGATACGTCTTTTCTAAGGAGAAACTATGGAGTAGCAATTAAGGAAATTAGAATTTAAATGAGTTTGAACTTTTATTTTCTAAATAAATTTGTCGTCTTACAAATAATAAATTATATACTACTGTATTTCAGTTTGTTATGAGTAATTATATTTTCAATAATCGACCTATTTAACCCTGAATTATACAAATAATATGGGATTTACAAAACGTTAACTTTCGAAATCGCTACGTTAACTAAGTGGGATTTTCGATTCAATTTATACGCTGTATCTTTGCAATGAATTATGATTATTAATCTTACAAAAAATGAAAGTTTTGCCTTTTTGACTTC
>CANIFM010000134.1 GCA_947466955.1 Bacteroidota bacterium | reverse complement strand
GCAACGAAAATAATCGATACGCAATGTGGAAAGGTATTACCGACTTTAAATACGGTTATAGTTGCCACTTGGATTTCTGGTGTTTCGGGCTATCGTTTTGAAGTTGTTAACGGAACTACAACTAGAATTATAGATACTCCTAACAGAGGTTTTAGCTTATCGTCTTTAGTAGGACGTGGGGCTTATAGTACTACTTATACTATTAGAGTAGCTACAAAATATGGAGAGATTATGGGAGAATATGGACCAAGTTGTGATGTAACAACTCCAAGTAATCCAAATACAGCTAAAGCAATTGTAGAAAAAGCTATTGTAACGAATGAAGTTTCTGTGAAAGTATATCCTAATCCATTTACAACTAACTTTAAACTAAATTTCAGTTCTTCAAGCGATAGCAATGTAGAAGTGGTTGTTTACGATATGATTGGAAGACAATTAGAAAGACTTCAATTAGAAAGTTCAGAAATGAACAACTTAGAACTTGGAAATAACTATCCTTCTGGAGTTTACAATGTAATTGTAAAACAGGGAGAAGATGTTAAAACACTTCGAGTGATTAAGAGATAAAAATTTTATATTATTTTCAAAATGCCTCGCAATTAGATTTGCGAGGCATTTTTTTTTTTTGATAAAATTACAATACTATTCCAGTTTTTTAACTTTTGAATTTTTATCTTTTATTCCTACCTCTTAACTTGTATCAAACATTTAGATAAATCTAAAGGGTTTTGTATTATACCATCTATATTAATATATATATATTCTTCCAAATATGGTTGTTTTTCCTTATATTTGATGTGTAAAATTCTTTCATTTTTAATGGTTTAAAAATATTTATATGAGGGCTATAGCACTGTCATTTCTTTCTATATTTTATATTAGTTGCATTTCCTGTTCTGATAAAAATACGGATGATATAAAACCCAGTATTGGTAATGTAACCCAAAGTGTTTATGCTTCTGGAATAATAAAAGCAATAGGTCAATATACTGTTTATTCAACTGTTAATGGCGTTTTGCAAAAAATAAATGTAGTTGTAGGTCAACATGTTAATGAAGGTCAAGTGTTATTTGAGCTTGAACAAGAGAAAGCTAATTTAAATACAGAAAATGCCCGTTTAGTTTATCAATTGAGTCAGGAAAGCAATCATTTTATTCAAGATAAAATTGCCGAAATGGAAATGAAAGTGCAAGCTGCCAAAGATAAATTGGCATTGGACGAATCCATATACAACAGAAATACAAGGATAAAGCAATACCAAATTATTTCTGAAATTGATTTTGAAAGAGTTGAATTAGCATATAAGAGTTCCAAAATCAATTATGAAGCTACAAAAAAGCAATTGGAACAACTCAAAGCCCAGTTGCAAAACGATCAAAGTCGAAGTACTATCAACCTAAAAATTAGTCAAAAATCGCAAAGTGATTACAGTGTTAAAAGTGCTTTTTCAGGTCAATTATTTGATATTCTTATAAAAGAAGGTACTTTAATTACAACGCAAACCCCAATGGCTATTATTGGCGAATCAAATTCATTTTTATTAGAATTAGAAGTCGATGAAAACGATATGGTTCTTGTGAATTTAGGACAAAAGGTTTTAGTAACTATGGACAGTTATAAAGGTCAGGTTTTTGAAGCTATTGTAGATAAAATTTATCCTATAATGCAGGAACGTTCTCGTACTTTTAAAATTGAAGCCCATTTTGTAAAACCTCCCCAAAAACTATATCCAAATTTAACTGCCGAGGCTAATATTGTATTAAAAACAAAAAAAAATGTCATTACTATTCCAAAAAGTTATTTAATTCAAGGGCAATTTGTTTTGGTGAATAAAGATGAAAAGCGAAAAGTTAAAATTGGATTGAGTGATTATCAAAAAGTCGAAATTCTTGAAGGTTTAAAAGCGGAAGAAACTATTTACAAACCCCAATAATGAAATTTAAACTCATCCTAAATATAGCGCTACATTTACTTCAAGCTCGTCTAAAACAAACAGTTGTGGCTGCTATTGGAGTTACTTTTGGAATTGCAATGTTTATCTCCTTGGTGAGTTTTATGCACGGATTAAATGATCTATTAGATGGGTTAATGCTTAATAGAACACCTCACATTCTTTTGTATAACAAAATTAAACCTATTGAAGATCAACCTATTTCTTTGTCAGCTCAATACAAAGACAATATTAATTTTATCAATTCTATCAAGCCAAAAGACAGGGGGAAATCTATCTATAATTGCAAAAACATTATCAATATATTAAAACACGATCCGAGAATAATTGATGTAGCGCCAAAAATAACCACTCCTGTATTTTTCAATTCAGGAACAATTGCTATTTCGGGTGTGATTAATGGAATCGATGTTTTGTCTGAAGAAAAATTATTCAAAATAAGTGATTATATTATTGAAGGAAAAGTATCCGATTTGCTCCAAAATAATAGTATCATCATCGGAAAAGGATTGGCTGATAAAATGTTACTGACTACGGGCGATATTATAAAAATCACTTCTTCAAAAGGCAGTTTAGAATCGCTTAAAATAGTTGGAATATCGCAAATCGGTATTTCAGAAATCGATGATGTTGCCAGCTATACTTCATTGGCTACAGCTCAAAAAATATTAGAAGAACCCACAAATTATATTACCGATATTCAGGTTAAATTGTTCGACATGACTTCGGCACCAACGGTTGCTAAAGAGTTTCAAAGTAAATTTAATTTGGACACAATAGATTATCAAACGGCTAATTCCCAGTTTGAAACAGGAAGTGCAGTGCGAAGTATCATTTCGTATTCGGTAGGAATAGTTTTGTTAATTGTGGCGGGTTTCGGGATTTATAATATTATGAATATGATGATTTATGAAAAAATGGACAGCATTGCCATCTTGAAAGCCACTGGTTTTTCAGGCAATGATGTGAAATGGATATTTGTTTCGCTTTCTCTCATTATTGGCTTAGTAGGTGGATTATTCGGTCTGCTATTTGGTTATATTTTCTCCTCGATAATTGACATTATTCCTTTTAGTACAGCTGCTTTGCCCACCGTAAAAACCTATCCTATAAATTATGATCCAATGTTTTATTTAATAGGAATCACGTTTGCTTTATTCACAACCGCCATCGCAGGCTTATTCCCCGCATTGAAAGCCAGCAAAGTAGATCCGGTAGAAATCATTAGAGGTAAATAACATGGAAAATAAAGTAATTGAAACCATTGGTTTGACTAAATATTTTTTTGATCCTGTAAAATTTCAGGTACTCAAAGAGATAAACATGAGTATCAACCATGGAGAATTTGTATCTATTATGGGGAAATCAGGGTGCGGAAAATCAACTTTATTGTACCTGCTTTCTACGATGGATACCGATTATGACGGTCAATTATTTATTCATGAAAAATTAATTACTGGTAAAAAAGATAAGGAGTTGGCACAAATTAGAAGCGAAAATATAGGTTTTGTATTTCAGTTTCACTATTTGCTTTCTGAATATAATGTTTTGAAAAACGTGATGCTTCCTGGTATGAAGTTAGGAAAATATTCCAATAAAGAGTTAGAATATCGCGCCATGGAACATCTAAAAACCTTGGATATGGAAGATCAAGCTATGAAAATGCCAAACCAACTCAGTGGTGGTCAAAAGCAAAGAGTAGCAATTGCGCGTGCCTTAATTAATGACCCTTTAATTATTATGGGAGATGAACCTACGGGAAATTTAGATAAGAAAAATAGCGACCTCGTTTTTGATATATTTAACAAACTAACTCAAGAAAACAATCAAACATTGTTAATTGTTACTCATGATAATGACTTTGCTAAAAAAACGCACCGAACAATTGTAATGGAAGATGGTAGGATCATTTGAAATAAAATTCGTTATCTCAATATTAGACATAAAAAAAACCGTCTTGTTTTGAAGCAAGACGGTTTTATTATTTTTGGAATACTAATTAATCTTTTTGAGATTTTAAAGCAAGAGTGTAAATTACAAGTCCAAATCCAATTTTGTTGATAGCATCTGCAATGTTGTAAACTACATCTACACTACCTTTTCCGATGATTCCTGTGTACCATCCGTCAGTTCCTAACATGTATCCTAAAGGATAAATTGCCCAACCAACTAATACGAACCAACATAAGATTTTGTGTGCAGCTAAAACGTTTCCACCTGCAGAAGCAGCTAATTTTGAAGCACTTCCTAACCAAATTTCATAAACAATTACGAAATAAGCCAATCCAGAGATTCCTCCCCAAAATGCAGCTTGGTCAGAGAAAACTGTTTCTCCTAAATAACCTGTAACTAGCATTACTACTGATAAAAATATCATTTTCCATAGTAAATTAGTTTTAGCACCAGCTACTTTAAGAATCAAGAAAAACTCAACACACATTAAAGGCACGGTTAAAATCCAATCTACATATCTGAAGAATGTAGGCGATTCTTGGAATTCTGCCCAATATTCTTTCATGTAGAAATAATGTACTGCAGCGATAAAAGTAATTAAACCTGATACCAATACAGAAGTGCGCCACTTTTTATCAAATTGATTCAATGATAAAAAGAAAAATGCAGATGCCGCCATCATAGCCATGCATCCAACGAAGAAAGTGAATCCTACATAATCTGTAGGTGCTAACTTTCCAATCAAACTTGGGATAAACATAAAATTTGTCATAATTAAATTGGTTAAATTGGTCACAAAAATATTTTGTTGAAACAAATGTAAGAAAAGTTAAACAAATAAAAAGCCGTTTTGTTGATTTTTTTTAACTATTTTTAAAAAAAATTTAATAATCCCTTATGAAATATTCAAATTTCGCAATTATAGCTAGCTTTTTCGGACTGTGGCTTGATTCTTACATTTCAAATAAAAGTCAACTAATTTTTGGTTTTATTTTAATATTGACATTCGGAATACTTCACGGAGCGAATGATCTACTATTAATTGAAAGAATAAATTTAAATAAAAAACCATTTTCTTTATTAAAATTACTTCTCTATTATTTAATTGTAGTCGGGTTGGGAGCACTTCTGTTTTGGATTATTCCATGGTTTGCATTATTACTTTTTATCTTAGTTAGTGGCTATCATTTTGGGGAACAACAATTTCAAAACATAGAAAAAAGTAATTTATTCAAGTTTTTTGAATTTATTTATGGGCTATTCATTTTAATGTTACTTTTTATATTTCATGTTCAAGAAGTTCAAGAAGTAATTACAAATATTACATCTGTATCAATTTCAGAAAGTTATTTTTCATTAGGGTTAGCAATTACAACCTTAATATTAATAATCTTAGGATTTTACTTTTCTCAAAAATCAATTGAATTTAGAAGTAAATGGATCTTGGAAACTTTTTATTTAATGGTGTTTACAATAATATTTAAAGTTTCAAGCTTGATTTGGGGATTTGCCATTTATTTTATCTTATGGCACAGTATTCCTTCAATAATAAATCAAGTAGTTTATTTGAAAGGGGAATTTAATTGGAAGAATTTTGGCAGCTACGTCAAAACTGCTTTTGCGTATTGGTTGGTTTCCTTAATAGGAATTGCAGTATTGTATTTATTGTTTAAAGATATTCAAATATTCAACGCTCTATTTTTCTCTTTCTTGGCAGCTATAACCTTTCCTCATGTTTTGGTGATTTATATATTATTCAAAAAGAAATAAAAAAAACCGAGCTATTTCTAACTCGGTTTTCAATATAAATAAAGTGACTAATTATTATTCACTTTTTGTTCTGATTGCTAATGGAATTGCTAATCTTGGAATAAAATTAACTAACGCAGCAATAATAGAATATAAGAAATTATAGATTGCAAGGTTCACATATAAAACTGCAAGTCCAGCAATTACATTGATGTATGCGCCAGCAACAATAATTAAATCATTGGCATCCCAAAGGAAATCACCACCAAAAGTTTGAGTTGAATTCATTTTGAAATCAGCAAAAGAGTGAAGAATAGAAGCCAAAGCATCCATTTGAACAACTGATAACAATGAAGAAATTGCATTCATAGGCAATGCATATAAGCCACTAATATTACTTAAAATTGAGTCACTTGTATAAGATGAAAACAAATCAGCATCAAATACAAAAGATAAAGTTAAATTAAAAGCATAGATTAAACCAGCAATTGCCATAACTTCTCCTAAAATTCTGATATTCGTAGTAACAAAATCTTTAAAAATAAACTCAACCATTCCGTTATGAGAACCTCCAAGACTTTCGCCTCTTGATCTAATTACTTGAGAAATAGGAAACGCAGAATACGCCAATAATGCAAATGTTAGAATACTTCCAACCATTCCAATTCCACCTGCGGTAGGACTTTGAAAATAGGTCATTGCAGCATTTACAATTCCATACTCCATACCAAGAAGAAAAACTAAAGCGGCAATTTGATAAATGGTTTTAACATAGCAACGGATTCCGTCTTGAGAATCAAAGCCATCTACTGCAGCATTCAGTTTCGCATTTAATACTTTTTGATTTACCATTTGTGGAAAATCAAGAATTTGATGAAAAATTTGTTTCATTATAATTAAATTTAGGTTTTCTTACTCGTATGGCTTTTCGGTACCGCCCCGTTTATTTAAGTGGTTTCTGGACTCCACTTCCATAAAACAATACTTAAATTATTGTTAAATTCTTATCAAACTTAATTAATAAAAATCAATATAATAATTATGAATATAAAAAGTTATCAAATATATATTTATCAAATTGTTAATAACTTGGGATTTAAACAAAAAAAAACGAACTTTTTTAAGCTCGTTTTTGATGATTTCGTATTTAATACGCCAATAAAATAAAGGGTTTGTTACCTTTTGTTCAAATACCCCAAAACATTTTTTTCAATTCTATTATTGATGTCCGAAATATCTGCTTTTACAAATTTTTCGCCCATAATATTTTCATACAATTCAATATAACGTTCTGAAACTGTGGCAATATATTCGTCCGTCATTTCTGGAATTTGTTGCCCTTCTTTTCCTTGAAAACCATTTTCAATTAACCAACGACGCACAAACTCTTTAGAAAGTTGTTTTTGCTCTTCACCATTATTTTGTCGTTCTTGATAGCCATCAGCATAGAAGTAACGTGAAGAATCTGGCGTGTGAATCTCGTCTATCAAAACGATTATTCCTTCTTTTGTTTTCCCAAATTCATATTTAGTATCCACTAAAATCAATCCGCGACTAGCAGCAATTTCAGTTCCTCGTTGAAACAAAGCTCTGGTATATTGTTCTAAAACAAGATACTCTTGTTCGGCAACAATTCCTTTAGCCAAAATATCTTCACGCGAAATATCCTCATCATGCAAACCATTGTCTGCTTTGGTAGTGGGTGTAATGATGGGGGCTTCCAACTTGTCATTTTCTCTTAGTCCTTCGGGCAAAGGGACTCCACAAAGGGTTCGTCTTCCTGCAGCATAT
>CANIFM010000133.1 GCA_947466955.1 Bacteroidota bacterium | reverse complement strand
CGTTTGGAACTTTGGGTTGGTATCCCAAAATAATGCTCAAAGACAATCAGAATTTTGAAGTTTCATTCCCAAAAGGAAATCAATCAGAAATTCAAGTTCTCCTAGAAGGATTTACAAACGATGGTCAATTAATTTCTGAAATTAAAAAAGTACCAATTGCTAAAACTTTATAATCAAATACAAAAGCGGGAAATTCACATTGAAATTTCACGCTTTTTGTATTTTTTTTTAAACGAAAATGAATTTTTTAAACTTTCACTTTAAATTAAGATTAATAAAATTTAAATCCACTTTTTTTTTGTAACTTTACGTACCTCAAATAGTTATAGTAATTTAAAAACTAGAAATTATGATAAATGTTTGTATTGCAGATAATTTTCCGGTAGTTCATTTTGGGATTAAATCGTATTTTAAAGACCATTCCGGTATTAGTATTGTTTCTAATATTGGAAATTTTTCTATGATTCAAGATGCGCTTAAAACGAAAAAAATTGACGTCTTAATACTTGACCTTGAGCTTAATGGGCTTTCAAGTATTTTTGATGTAAAAGCAATTTTAAAAAATAATCCGAATACAAAAGTGATTATTTTTTCTGGGCTTTCAGAACAAATTTATGCTCCAAATGCAATAAAATCTGGCATTTCTGCTTATGTTCATAAGTCAGAAAAATTAGAAACTCTTGGGACAATAATACAAAAAGTGAGTCACGGCGATATTGTTCTGAGTGATTCTGTAAAGAAAAACTTGGCGTTAATTGGTCGCCAAAATAAAAGTGAACGCCTTTATCGTAAACTTTCCAATAGAGAAATTGAGGTTTTGCGCTATTTAAGTGATGGAAAAAAGAACAATGAAATTTCTAAAATTCTTCACCTCAACGAAAAAACAATCAGCACTTACAAATTAAGATTATTGACAAAACTGAATGTTACCAATTTAGTTGATTTGGTAAATAAAGCTAAAAAATTAGAAATCGTTTAGTTGTAACGGGACATTACGCGTCCCAATTTATTCGAAAAAGAATTGATTAATTTGTAGTAATCCATCGCTAAAGACAATGAATCCGTGTTGTCAGCGTCCGGTTCTGGTAAAATTGAGCCTTTTAATTCCTCAATAATTCTATCTACTAAATACCATCGCATCGTTAGAATTGTTTCGGAAACATATTGACTTATCGTTTCATTTTTTTGCTTGACAAAGATGTTTTGTCCACTCCAATCGTGCAAAGCTAACTTTTCATCTTCCATTAAAATATCCGTAACTTCCTGTGCAAATTCTTGTGGCAATTGCATCAAATAGTGCTCAATATTAAAGCTTTCGTTTTGATTAAAATAGTCAACTAGATTAGTATAAATTCCTTTAAATAATTCATTTGCAAGTTCAACCTCATCTTCTTGCAAACTTAAATATACTCTTTGATAAACGAAATATTCTTTTTTCTCGATGCTATTTTCTAATTCCCCATCGGCATTTGTTTTCAAAAGCACATCTTCAAATTCTTCTTTTATATTTCCGTATAAAAGTAAAATTTCAATGATTTTTCGTTCTAATCGATACAAAATATCAACTTTTTCAACTGCAATTGAAGTGTCACTTTTTACAATTTCAAAAGCTTTTTGCTCTTGTTTGATTTTTTTACCTGTTTCGGTTATGTCTTTCTGAACCAATTGCGCCAAAGTACTCAGTAGCACTTGCTCAGAAATATCCATAATTCGAGAACATTCTTGGATATATATTTCGCGTTGAATTCGGTCTGGGATTTTAGAAATACTGGAAACCATATCCCGAATTAATTCTGCTTTTTTGATTGGATCATTCTTTGCATCTTTCATCAAAAGTGAAGCTTTAAATTGAATAAAATCTTTAGAATTTTCTTCTAAATACAAAACCAAATCTTCATAAGGCGTTTTTCGTGCAAAACTATCTGGATCTTCCCCATCAGGAAAAGCACAAACGCGAACGTTCATTCCTTCCTCCAAAATCAAATCGATACCTCGAATAGAAGCCCGTAATCCTGCAGCATCACCATCAAAAAGTACCGTGACATTTTTTGTTAATCTATTAATTAAACGGATTTGGTCGGGTGTTAAAGCCGTTCCCGAAGAAGAAACCACATTTTCAATTCCCGATTGATTGAACTGAATTACATCGGTATAACCTTCAACTAAAAAACAATTATTTTGTTTTGCAATGGATTGTTTCGCTTGAAAAATTCCATATAAAACTTTACTTTTATGGTAAATATCACTCTCAGGTGAATTCAGATATTTTGCCGCTTTTTTGTCATTGGTGAGAATCCTTCCTCCAAAACCCAAAATTCTACCCGACATACTCTGAATTGGAAACATTACACGCCCTTTGAATCTGTCAAATGGACGGTCGTCTCTTGGAATTGTCAATCCTGTACTTTCCAAAAATTCCAATTTATACCCTTTGCCCAATGCTTCTTTGGTAAAGGCATCCCAAGTTTCAGGCGAATAACCCAACGCAAATTTCTTGATAGTTTCATTGGTAAAACCACGTTCTTTAAAATAAGAATATCCAATGGCTTTTCCTTCTTCAGAATTTAAGAGTACATCTTGAAAATAATTTTTAGCAAATTCAGAAACCAAATACATACTTTCGCGAACGTCAGTATTTACTTTCTCTTCGTCCGTTTGAACAGTTTCTTCAATTTCGATATTGTACTTTTTAGCCAAATATCGAATCGCTTCTGGATACGTAAAATGCTCGTGCTCCATCAAAAAAGCTACTGAATTTCCGCCTTTTCCAGAACTAAAATCTTTCCATATTTGCTTCACAGGCGAAACCATAAAAGATGGCGAACGCTCGTCAGAGAAAGGACTCAGTCCTTTGAAATTACTTCCTGCACGTTTCAATTGTACAAAATCGCCAATAACCTCCTCTACTCGAGCAGTTTCGAAAACGGTATCAATGGTTGCTTTTGAAATCAATTTATTTTAGGGGTTCAAAGGTTAAGGTTCAAAGTTACAAAGTTTTTCAGTAATCTAATATATTACTTTTTTCTTTCAATGACATAATTTACCATCATAATCAAAGAATCTTTATACTCTGATTTTGGATAATTTTCTAAAAGTTGTAAGGCTTCTTGTTGAAATTGAATCATTTTTTGTTCTGCATACGAAAGCCCGTGATTGTTTTTCACAAAAGCAATCACTTCTTTTACACGCTTTTTATCTTTGTTATGATTTTTTATGGAATTGATAAGCCAGTTTTTCTCTTTTGAAGTACAAATATTGAGGACGCGAATTAATGGCAATGTCATTTTTTGTTCTTTAATATCAATTCCTGTTGGTTTACCAATTGCTTCATCAGAATAATCAAATAAATCATCTTTTATTTGAAATGCCATTCCAATAAGCTCTCCAAATTTTCTCATATTCTCAACTTGCACGGCATCATCAAGAACTGATTTTGCACCAAGTGCACAACAAGCGGCAATTAAAGTAGCCGTTTTCTTTTGGATAATTTCATAATAAACTTCTTCGGTAATGTCTAATCTTCGGGCTTTTTCTATTTGAAGTAATTCGCCTTCACTCATTTCTCGAACAGCAACTGAAATGATTTTCAACAAGTCAAAATCGCCATTATCAATAGAAAGCAGTAATCCTTTTGACAATAAATAATCACCAACTAAAACCGCAATTTTATTTTTCCAAAGGGCGTTTATAGAGAAAAAACCTCGTCTTTGATTGCTATCATCCACCACATCGTCGTGAACTAAAGTTGCAGTATGAATCAGTTCAATTACAGAAGCACCACGAAAAGTTCGTTCGTTTACGCTGCCTTTTGAAAGCATTTTCGCAGTAAGAAAAACAAACATTGGGCGCATTTGTTTTCCCTTTCTATTGACAATATAATAGGTGATTCTGTTGAGTAACGCCACCTTAGAAAGCATCGCTTCCCGAAATTTTATTTCGAAAAGTTCCATCTCCTGAAGAATTGGCTGTTTTATTTGAGATATTACATTCATTGCGATTCCAAAGATACGGCTTTGAAACTGTTTTGTAAATAAATTTTTTTATTTCAATTAAACCTTTTACATTTGATGTAGTCTTATAATCAAACTTATTAAAATCAACTACTTATGAAAACAAATTCTTTATTAAAAATAGTGGCTTTATTTGCTGTTATTTTATTTGCAAGTTGTTCAAAAGACAACAATGATACAGCCAGTACTTTGACTGCGACAGACATTACCGAAAGCAACAAATTAGTTTCTGCTGGAGATGACGTTATGGGTTTAGTCGAAAGTCAATTAAACGTAACAGATGGAATTTCAGCAAGAAACGTTCAGTTTTTGCCAAATTGTGCAACAGTTACAAGAAATCCCGTAACTGGATTTCCCGCTGTGGGTGAAAACATAACCAAAACAATTGATTTTGGGTCTGGATGTTTGATGCCAAATGGAAATACTCTTAAAGGAAAAATCGTATTAACTTTTCCATATTTACCAAATGCTACTTCGCATATAATTACTTGTACTTTTGATAATTTTTATCACAATGACATAAAAATTGAAGGAACTAAAACTTTTACAAGAACGGTTACGGCAAACGGACCAACAGTAATTGTTGATATGGATATTACAGCGACTCATCCAAATGGACACATTCATCATAAAGTTGGAAGAATTACAAGAGTAATGACAGCAGGTTATTCAACGCCATCAGACCTTTTGGATAATGAATATTCAATTACTGGAAATTGGACAAACACTAGTAATGGTAATGTTATGACGGCAACAATAACTTCGCCAATAATAGTGAAATTAAATTGCAATCATATTGTTCAAGGAGTTATTAGTTTTGTAAAAGGAATTAATACAGCAACTCTTGATTATGGAAATGGAAACTGTGATGACTTAGCAATTTTCACTTTAAATGGAGTAGCACATACTATTACATTGTAATAATATTGATTGACTAAATAAAAAACGTTCAGGAATTATTCTGAACGTTTTTTTTATGCCTCTTTATTGGCTAATTGTCCGCAAGCCGCATCAATATCTTTACCACGACTTCTTCTTACTTTTGCCACTATGTCATTGGCTGCCAAAGCTTTAATATAAGCATTTATTGATTCCTCAGATGCTTGTTGAAATTCACCATCATCAATTGGGTTGTATTCTATTAAATTTACTTTGCAAGGAACATATTTACAGAATTTTACTAAGGCATCAATAGACGCTTTATTGTCGTTAATTCCTTTCCAAACCACATATTCGTAGGTAATTTTGCTTTTCGTTTTATGGTACCAATATTCTAAAGATTCCCGCAATTCTGATAAAGGGAAATTGGCTGAAAACGGCATAATTCGAGAACGAATTTCATCAATTGCTGAATGTAAAGAAACCGCCAATTTGAATTTTACCTCGTCATCCGCTAATTTTTTGATCATTTTTGGAACTCCCGATGTTGAAACCGTAATTCTTTTTGGAGACATTCCCAAACCTTCGTTAGACGTAATCATTGCAATTGCTTTCAAAACATTGTTATAATTCATCAGAGGTTCGCCCATTCCCATAAAAACTATGTTTGACAATGGATGATTATAATACAAACGACTTTCTTTGTCAATGGCTATTACTTGGTCGTAGATTTCTCCAGGTTCCAAATTTCGCATTCTTTTTAAACGTGCTGTTGCGCAAAAATTACAATCTAAACTGCAACCCACTTGGCTTGAAACACAAGCGGTAGTTCTAGTATTTGTTGGAATTAAAACGCTTTCTACTACCAAACCGTCGTGCAAACGAACTGCATTTTTTACGGTCCCATCGGAACTGCGTTGCATCGTGTCGACCTTGATATGATTGATTACAAAGTTGTTTTCCAACATAGTTCGGGTTTCCTTAGAAACATTCGTCATGTCTTCAAAACTATGTGCGCCTTTGCTCCACAACCATTCATAAACCTGGTTTCCACGAAAGGCTTTGTCCTGATTGGCTACAAAAAAATCTCGTAATTGTTCTTTTGATAATGCCCTTATGTCTTTTTTCTCGATTTGCATGGTGCAAATTTAGTTTAAATTGTGGATTTGTATATTTTATAATTTGATAACTTTGACAAAATATTTAAACTCAAATAGTGATATACTAAATTAACAATCTATTGTCTTTTGAAAAAATTCCAACTTTCCAAAAAAACATCAATATCTTTAGGATTGTTATGTTCTCCGTTAATTACTTTTAACAATACAACTTCTGGCTTTCCTTTTTCTTTAAAAGTATATTTTTCAATAGTTTTACCATCGGGTTCCAAATCGGGCAATTCTTCGATTGTTGGTTTTCCTTCGTAACCATTTATAGAAGCCCAATAATGAAAAGTTTCGTCGGTTGAAATAACTAATCCTTTATTTTTTGCTGAAATCCCACCATTATATGGATTTGTTAAATCATTGGTGCCATTAATAATCATAACCGCTATTGGCATTTTCTTTTCGACACAATCCATATTTGAAGCATCGGGTAAATTTGCTACAATTGCAGTTATAGCTTTGAATTTTTCTGGCATTGTCATTGCTAATTTATATACCATGTGCCCACCTCCAGAAGTTCCAATTGCGAATGTTTTATTGGGGTTGATTAAATATTTAGATAGACAATAGTCAATCATTTTAGTGAAAAAAGTATTTTCATCTATATTTTCAACATTGGCAATAGCAGGAGCATTTTTCCTACATTCATTCCAATTCTTTAAATAACCATCTGGAAACAAAACGAGAAAATTTTCTTCATTGGCAATATTCAATAATTTTGACGCTCCTTTCATAGATTTGAGTCCATTTCCACCTGACCCGTGTAATACAAAAATTAGACTTGCATTCATACTATTTTTCAATGGTAAATTAAAATGAAAAGTTCTATAATGCCCGTCAATTAAAATAGAATCATTTACAACTTGTGCATTTAATTTTAACAAAAAAAATAAAAAAGCAACTGAAATTAATGATTTAGAATAAATTTTCATAAAATTCGATGTTTAATTAGTGGGTAAATTGATTACAATAAATGTAAGTCTAAATTTGTAATGAACAAATATAAAAAAATCCATAAAAAAATCCCCAAACTTTACGTTTGAGGATTTTATGGAGCGAAAGACGAGGCTCGAACTCGCGACAACCAGCTTGGAAGGCTGGAGCTCTACCAACTGAGCTACTTTCGCATTAACAACGGTGCAAATATAGATAATAAGTTGGATGTATTGCAAGTTTTTTTCAAAAAAAATAAGGTTTATATAAAATATTATACTGAAACTATGTAATTTTATATCGTAAATATTTTATTATGAAATTGTTATGCTAATAGTCAAACCTAAATTTGTACCAATAATAATTTTTGAAATCAAAGAAATTTCGGCTTTTGAATCAATTATTGTTAGACATCCAGTGCTTCGTTTTGGCAAACCAATAGAAAGTTGTCGGTTTGAAGGCGACGATTTGCCAACAACATCACATTTTGGTTTGTTTTATGAAAATGAAATTTCTGCAGTAGTTTCTGTATTTGAAGCAAAAAGCATATTTTTTAATGAAGTCAATCAATTTCAAATTCGTGGAATGGCAGTTTT
>CANIFM010000132.1 GCA_947466955.1 Bacteroidota bacterium | reverse complement strand
CTTTTGTTGCCATTCATTTAGAATAAATACTTTTTCAGTTTTAACATAAGCAGTTGTAGGTTCTTTTATTTCAAGAATAGTTTCGTTAGAATTATCTAAAACAGTTTTAATTTTTATCAATGTTGCTTCATCATTAGTTGAAATGATTTTCGCTATTAATTCTAATTTTAATTCGTTTATTTTCATAATCTCTAATTTGAAGTAAAATTAATTTAAATCTTTAAAATTATTCGAAAACAGTAGTTAAACTTTAATTAAACCTAATTTTGCTCCTCTAATTAAAACAAATTCATAAGCAGCAGCATAATCATTAGCAATTTCGCCTTCTAAAATAGCTTCTTTTACCGCTTCTTTTAATATTCCGATTTCACGGGAAGGTTTCAAATTGAAAATCGCCATAATTTCTTCACCTGTAATTGGCGGTTGAAAATTCCTAACGTGATCGCGTTCTTCCACTTCCACAATTTTCTTGCGAACAATTTCGAAATTTTTATGGTATTTCTTGAATTTATTAGGGTTTTTGGTGGTAATATCGGCTTCACAAAGTGTCATTAGATTTTCAACATCTTCTCCTGCATCAAAAACCAAACGACGCACAGCCGAATCAGTTACAATATCTTCAGATAAAACGATTGGTCGTGAACTCATCATCACCATTTTTTGAACAAATTTCATTTTGTGATTCAACGGCATGTGCAAACGTTCAAATATTTTTTTAGCCATTTTTCCACCCAAAAATTCATGTCCGTGAAACGTCCAACCTTGTTTTTTATTGAAACGTTTTGTGGGTGCTTTACCAATATCGTGCAATAAAGCCGACCATCGCAACCAAACATCGTTTGTATTTGGGCAAATATTATCAACGACTTCTAAAGTGTGATAAAAATTATTTTTGTGGGTATGTCCATCAATTTCTTCCACTTGATTCAAAGCAGTTAATTCGGGAAGAATAATATCCAAAAGACCTGTTTTGTATAACAATAAAAAGCCTATCGAAGGTTTATTGGTTGAAAGTATTTTATTCAACTCATCCACAATACGTTCCCCAGAAATGATATTTATTCTCTCTTTGTTTTGAGTTATGGATTGTAATGAATTTTCCTCAATATCAAATCCTAATTGGTTGGCAAACCGAATTGCACGAAGCATTCGCAACGGATCATCTGAAAAAGTAATATCAGGATCAAGAGGCGTTTTTATGATTTTATTTTGCATATCCTCCAAGCCATTGAAAGGATCGGATAATTCACCAAAATTCGATTGATTTAAAGATAATGCCAACGCATTGATGGTAAAATCACGTCTGTTTTGATCGTCTTCTAAAGTCCCGTTTTCTACAACAGGGTTCCGACTTTCAAAATGGTAGGATTCTTTTCGAGCGCCAACAAATTCAATTTCGGTATCTTCAAAACGTAACATTGCAGTGCCGTAAGTCTTAAAAACTTGAACTTTTGGTTTGTTAGGAAGTAATTCTGATACTTTTAAGGCGAGTTCAATTCCGCTACCCACGGCAACAATATCAATATCTTTTTTGAAATCTCTATTTAAAAGTAAATCCCGAACAAACCCACCAATCACATAACTTTCTATGTTTAGTTCTTTGGAAGCTTTGGAAATCACCTCGAATATTTTATTATTTAATGCTGTTTTGTAATTCATAATTTTTACCGCAAATTCGCAAATTATTTTTTTGAACTTATGATGCGCTTGTATTCTAAAGATACTAAGTTGAAATTGGCAAGTATTGCTAATTTGTTTTTAGAAACCTTTAAATAGTTTAAACATTGGTTATAGTGACTATTATTAAAACAATCAACGGTTTTAATTTCAAGGATGATTTTGTCATAAACAACAAAGTCAGCATAGAATCTATGTTTTAAAGTTGTATTTTTATAATTAACGGAAAATTCTTTTTCTCTTTCGAATGGAATGTTTTGTTCCAGAAATTCATATTCAATAGCATCTTTATAGACTATTTCAGAAAATCCTTTCCCAAGATTTTTGTGAACTTCAAATAATATGCCTACAATTTTGTAATTTTCTTCTTTATAAATATACTCTTCCATAATACTAAAAAAATAATTTGCGAATTTGCGGTAAAGTATTTTTTTTAATAATTTTCACCAAAAATAATTCGTTAATTCGTGGCTTTTTTTTTTACTTCCTAATAATCTTAACCTGAGAATCATTCGTCAATTTTATAATTGTTGATGGCTTTCCTGCAATTTTATCGCGGTGCAAATTTACAATATAGTCCACACCTTTTATAATTTCTTGGCTAATATCTTTGAAGGCAATCGGTGTGGGTTGCCCAGAAATATTAGCAGAAGTTGAAACTAATGGTTTTCTCATTTTTTCCATTAATTTAAAGCAAAAAGGCTCTTTTACAATTCTAATTCCTAACGATTTGTCTTGAGAAATTAAATTTGGCGCAACATTTCTTGGATTGTCTAAAATTAGTGTGGTTGGTTTCTCGGATAAATCTATTAATTGCCAAGCTACTTCTGGAATGTCTTTGAAAACATTGTACATCATTTTTTCGCCATTCATCAGCACAATCATACTTTGCGTTTCGGCTCTTTTTTTGAGTTTATAGATTTTGGCAACGGCTTCAGGATTCGTCGCATCGCAACCAATTCCCCAAACCGTATCTGTAGGATATAGAATTATTCCACCTTCTTTTATTATTTCGAATGCGTTGTGAATTTCTTGGTTTATCATTATATTTTTTTCTTATTATAATTAATGAATCTTAACTCAATGTGTTTAAAAGTCAGTTGACTAATAATAATTATTGGGATAATACATAATGCAATAATACTCCAATATTCTAATTCAGAGAGCATGGCAGCTTTTTTAAATCCAATAATAAATCTAAAAACTATAAAAAGGACTAATCCGTGAATTAAATATATACTGTATGTAATTTGTCCTAATTTTCTCGAGAAATGACTGGATAGAATCCCAAAAAAACTATTTCCATTTGAGATAATTAATAAAAGAAATGTTGAAACTGCAATTGCAGGAATTTTTGTGCCGCTGTTAAATCTATATACCGATAAAAATAATAGAGATAATCCTAAAACCGAGAACTTATAATTTTTCCAATCAATTTTTATTTGAGAATTATTTAATACTGCACAAAGTATACCTCCTAAAAATGGAATAAAATATGTAGGAGAAGGTTTATTTATAAATAGAATTAAAAGAAAAACTAATGAAAATAAAATTATCGTCTTGTATTTTACTTTTATTTTAAAAAACAATGCAATTATTGGAAGTAATAAATAGAACATCCATTCATAAGGTAATGTCCAAGTAACTCCAGCATTAATAAGAAAAGTGTTTTCTAAAGAATTTATATTTGAGGGTCCATCAATACTAAAAAAAATCCAAGACATGCAACCCTTTAAATTATTAAATAAAATATCTTTTAACTCAAAATTAGTAATAAATAATACAATTAAAAATAATATAAAAATTGTGAAAATATACATTGGAAATAACCTATAAAATCTAGAAACAATGTATTTTTTCCAATCAAATTCTATATTTTTATTAAGAATTAATTTTGTGACAAATAAAAATGATGTGATTATAAAAAATAACACTACACTGGTCTGGCCTAAATGATTAAAGATATTAGATTTTGGACTTTCCCATAGATTGATTTTAAGATAAATATGCCAAATGTAGCTATGATGCAAAAAAACAAAAAAACCTAAATACCCTCTAATTCCATCTATTTCAGGATATTTTACATTTTCAATATCTAATTTAATTACTTTATTAGAAATTATTACTGTAAAATAAAGTGACAATGCAATAAATAAAAACAGAGCTATTAGTTGAAACATAAATAATATAATTTGGGCTTTATTTTAATAATTGGTTATTCAATAATTTTTATGAAACAAATTTACAACATAGTTAGTACATTTTATTATCTCTATACTAATTTGTTTAACAAATTTGAAACTGTGAAATATTATAAAATTAAGGTTTTTGCAAAATAATTTTTAAAAGAACCAAATTTGACTAAAATTATTTGTTAAGTTTGTAATTAAAATTTTAAGTATGATTTTAGAAGAAAAACCAAATGGTTATTTTGAGCATCAAAGACCAGAAATGTTAAAATTTATTGACATTCCTATTTCAAAAGTATTGGATATAGGTTGTAGTAGAGGAAGTTATTTAAATCTACTTAAAGAAAAATACCCAAATATTGAAACATGGGGTCTTGAAATTGATTCTGAATCTGGAAAAATAGCGGAATCTTTTGGGCATAAAATATTAATTGGGAATGCAGAAGAACTTATTGATCAAATGCCAGATAATTATTTTGATTTGATAAGTTGTAACGATGTTTTAGAGCATTTTATTAATCCTTATTTGATTTTAGAAAAATTAAATAAGAAACTTAACAATAATGGAAGAATCATAAGTTCAATGCCTAATATAAGATATTATAAACCAATGTTTGAATATTTGTTTAAAGGAGATTGGAAATATCAGGAAGCTGGTGTTATGGATAAAACACATTTCAGGTTTTTTACAAAAATCAGTATTGAAAGAATGTATAATGAAGCTGGTTTTAAAGTATTAAAAAATATTGGTATTAATCCTGGAAAATCACTAAAACCTACAATTGTGAATGCACTATCGATGTTTACAATGGACGATATAAAATACCCTCAGTTTGCAACAGTGGCTGTAAAAAATAAATAAATTAGGCTATCTTTTGTTTGTGCCGCATCGAAAGGGCAAGACTTTCCTGCATCATTATTAATTTAAGGAAAATAAATCGATTTTTCTTTTTGAAAGGAGCTTTTAACATATAAGAAAAAATTAAAAAAGTTTTAATAATCATGTATTTGAAAAAACCCAAATTTTTTCTAGTTACATATAAATAAGAAATAAGATGTTCTAGTTTTAGACTTGGATTAACTGAAGAGCTTTTCCCTTCTAAATGAATATATTTTAAACTGGGTATATAATAGGTTGTATATCCTATTTTTTTAAGTCTAAAACAAACATCCGACTCTTCATAATATAAAAAAGTATTTGGGTCAAATCCTCCGACGGAGTGAAATGCTTCTGCTCTGAAGAACATAAAGCTCCCAATAATGAAATCAACGGCAATGGGAGTCTTATATTTTTTTAGCATCGAAGGCTTGTTCGGCTGAGTCAATGCAAGAAATTTTTTCCCAAATAATTTATACCTAATACCTTCAAATGGTCTGAAAGAAGTGGTTTCTTCTCTTTTTTCATTTAAAATTTGAGGGCCACAAACACCTACAGTTGTGTTTTTTTCCATAAAAGTACTCATAACTTCAAAAACGGGAGAAACAAACAGGACGTCACTGTTTATAAAAGCGTAATAGTTACCCGTAGCATGTTGAAAACCCAGCATATTTCCCGCAGCAAAACCTAAATTTATTTTACTTGGAACGATAGTTACATTTTCAATATTATTTAAATTATTTATTAGATTTTTCAAATCTTCTTTGCTAGATGCATTGTCTACAATAATAATTTCCGTAATTTTATCCCTTTCAAATGCATTAATTGACTCAACACAATTAATTGTTAGTTCAGAAGTGTTATAATTTATTATAATTATTGAAATCGATATTTCTTTCATAAATGTAAAATTACAATTTTTTTTGAAAGACCACAGTAAATTAAATTTAAAAGATGAAAAAAATACAAGTCGGTTTTTTAATGTCATATGATTATGAAAAACTAAAAAATTCTATTCCACCAGTATACAATTCAGCAGATTCTATTTTTATAGCCATTGATAAGGATTATCGAACTTGGTCTGGGCAAAAATTTGAGGTTAATGAATCTTTTTTTGAATGGCTTAAAAGCTTTGATGTTGATAATAAAATAATATTATACCGAGATGATTTCTATATATCTGATTTGTCTGCAATTGAAAACGACAACAGAGAAAGACATATGCTTTCATTAAAGATGGGAATTGGGAATTGGTTAGTTCAAGTCGATGCAGATGAAATATTTATTAATTTTGAAAAATTCGTTAAGGAATTAAGAAAACGTAATAATTATTTAGAAAACCCTCATAAGACGCCAATTCAGATTGCTGCTTTTTTAGTTCATTTGTATAAATTTACCGAAAATGGAATTTTATATGTGAATGCACCTCATAAGTTTATGTTAGCAACTAATTTTCCAAATTATAAATGTGCTCGACAAACAAAAGAGAGAATAATTTACACCAATACTATATTACTTCACGAAACTTTGTGCAGATCAGAGGAAGAGTTACGATTTAAAATTGATAATTGGGGACATAATGTTGATGTAAACGACACTTTCTTAGATAAATGGATAGCTGTAAACGAAACAAATTATAAAGAATTTAAGAATTTTTACTTTATAGAACCTGAAAGATGGAAAAAATTAGGTTACATAAACTCAAAAGATTTTAATCAAATTATGTATATTGCAGAAAATGATAAAAATTTTAATATTTCAAAAACATTTCTTTTTTTAAAAAATTTCGGACAGTGGTTTAAGCATTTTATCAAATTGAAATTTTTATAAAATAATAAAGAAATCAAAACACAACTAAATAATTAAAATTGAAAAAATTAATAAAGTTTAAATCGACATTTATATCTAATCAAAATGATATAATTAGCATAATTGATAACTTTAATACTTCTGGATTGATTTTCGGTGATGGAAATAGAAATATCATTAAACTTTTTGATTTAGATTCAAAAAAAATCAATATTAAATCTTTCAAAAAACCACATTTTCTTAATTCAATAATTTATAAATATTTTAGAAAATCAAAGGCAAGGCGTTCATTTGAATTTGCGAATATTTTGTTAGAAAAAAATATTGGAACGCCAGAGCCCATTGCTTATTTTGAAAACACTACTTTTTTAGGTTTAAAAGACAGTTATTACATTAGCGAACATCTTCAATGCGATTTGACTTTTAGAGAATTGGTTCAAATTCCTGACTTTCCAGAAAACGAAATAATTTTACGTCAATTCACTCGTTTTTCTTATGATTTACATCAAAAAGGAATCGAGTTTTTAGATCATTCGCCAGGAAATACATTAATAAAAAAGGGCAATGATGGAAAGTATGATTTCTTTTTGGTTGATTTAAATCGGATGGTATTCCATAAATCAATGTCTTTTGAAGTCCGAATGAAAAACCTTTGCCGTTTGACTCCCAAAAAAGAAATGGTAGCAATAATGAGTAATGAATATGCTAAAATTTCGGGAGAATCGGAACAACTTATCTTTGAAACACTTTGGAAAATGACTTCAGATTTTCAATTGAAATATTATAAAAAGAGAAGATTGAAAAAGAAATTGATGTTTTGGAAGAATTAGTTGTGAAAAAATAGTATTTTCACTTTTCAATCGAATAAATGAAAGTTTCTGTAATAATTACGACATATAATGCAGTTGAATGGTTGCAAAAAGTACTCCTTGGATTTAGTATCCAAACGGAGTGCGATTTTGAAATCATAATTGCTGATGATGGTTCTACTCCAGAAACCAAGGAAATTTTGTCTTTATTTTCTTCCAAATTTAAAT
>CANIFM010000131.1 GCA_947466955.1 Bacteroidota bacterium | reverse complement strand
ATCGATTGTACGAATTAAATTCTGATTTACAGTGATGAAATTTCCACACGCATCGGTAATTTTATAAGTTCTAATGGTAGTTTCTGTGCAACCTGAAATGGTTGGCAAACTGTCATTTACGAAAGTAACTTCAGGCGTTGAACAATTATCCGAAGCATCGGTTACAACTGAAATATTTGGGCTTACAAAAGTTCCATTGCAACCTGAAATTTCAATATTTGCTGGATTTGAAGCCGTTGGCAAAGTTGTATCAATTGTACGAATTAAATTCTGTGAAACGGTAATGAAATTTCCACACGCATCGGTTACTTTATAGGTTCTAATAGTGGTTTCTGTACAACCTGAAATTGTTGGTGCACTATCATTTACGAAAGTAACATTTGGTGTTGAACAATTATCCGACGCATCGGTTACAACTGCGATATTTGGATTTTCAAACGCTCCATTGCAACCCGAAATTGAAATGTCATTTGGATTAGAAGCCGTTGGCAAAGTTGTATCAATGGTACGAATTAAATTCTGATTTACAGTAATGAAATTTCCACAATCATCGGTTATTTTATAAGTTCTAATTGTGGTTTCGGTACAACCAATTATGGTCGGCAAACTATCATTTACGAAAGTGACATTTGGCGTTGAACAATTATCTAAAGCATCGGTTACAACTGAAATATCAGGGTTTGCAAAAGTTCCGTTACAACCTGAAATTTCAATTGAATTTGGATTGGAAGCAGTTGGATTTGTTGTATCAATTGTACGAATTAAATTCTGCGTTACGTTTATAAAATTTCCACACGCATCAGCGACTTTATAAGTTCTAATCGTGTTTTCTGTACAACCTGAAACTGTTGGCGCACTATCATTTACGAAAGTAACATTTGGTGTTGAACAATTATCTGACGCATCGGTTACAACCGAAATATTTGGATTTTCAAAAGTTCCATTACAACCCGAAATTTCAATATTTGCAGGATTAGAAGCTGTTGGCAAAGTCGTATCGATGGTACGAATTAAATTCTGAGAAACAGTAATGAAATTTCCACACGCATCGGTGACTTTATAGGTTCTAATTGTAGTTTCTGTGCAACCTAAAATGGTCGGCAAACTATCATTTACGAAAGTAATATTTGGCGTCGAACAATTATCCGAAGCATCGGTTACAACTGAAATATCAGGGTTTGCAAAAGTTCCATTGCAACCAGAAATTGAAATGTCAGTTGGATTAGAAGCCGTTGGCAAAGTAGTGTCAATAGTACGAATTAAATTTTGAGAAACATTTATGAAATTTCCACACGCATCGGTGACTTTATAAGTTCTAATTGTGGTTTCCGTGCAACCAATTATAGTTGGCGAACTATCATTTACGAAAGTAATATTTGGTGTTGAACAATTATCCGAAGCATCAGAAACTACTGCGATATTTGGATTTGCAAACGTTCCATTGCAACCAGAAATTGAAATATCTGCTGGATTTGAAGCCGTTGGTTTTGTAGTGTCTAAGTTGCTAATAGTTTGAATCGCACTTCCTCTATTTCCACAAATATCAGTAACCCTGAAAGTTCGAGTTATTATAATTGGGCAAGTTCCCGTTCTTGTATCTTGATAAGTAATATTTGAAATTGTTGATGTATCTAAAAAAGTACCACCAAGTTGGTTAAAAGTTGCAAGTGAAATTGGGGTTTCTATTGCAGAATACGGAATTGAAATCGCCGAAAGACAACCTTGAAATGATGCATTTAAAGGCACTGAAACGGATGGACTTATTCCATCTCCGTTTGTTAAAGAAGTAGAAAGTGACTGTTGACAACCGTTACTATCGGTTACTAAAACACTATAATTACCAGCCCCAATATTGATTTGGTCTTTCAACGGAATCACAACGCCATTTCCATTCCAAGAATACGTGTAAGTTGGATTTCCTCCTGTTACGACTAAATTTATCCCTCCTGTTTCGCTTCCAAAACAGGCTATTGGAATTTGTGATGCCGAAAGTGACAAGGCATTATTAGGTTGGGTAATTGTGAAAGTTGATGTTGCGGAACAACCATTTTTAGTTGTAACTCTCACAGTATAAGTTCCTGCAGTCAAATTTATTTGATCTTCATTTGTAGCAATTACGCCCGTTCCAGTCCATAAATAAGTGTATGGCGCTAAACCTGAAACCGTAATATTAATACTACCTGTTGCGCCTCCATAACACAATACATTTGTTTGAGTTGCAGTAATTATAGGCGGTACATTTGGTTCAATTGTAATTGGATACGATTTAAACGCTTTTCTCCCACAAGCATCTGTAACCACAACCGATACAATACAATTCACTTCAACGGCACTTGCAGGAATTATAAAGTTGGTATTTGTACCCGTTGGATTGGAAAAAGTTCCGCCACAACTTGACGACCATTGATAGAATAATGGGCTATTTGTTGGGGAAGTTGCTGTTATACTAAATCCTATTGAATTTGCACCACAAACAATTGCTGCTACTGAAGTTATTGAGATAATTTTCGGACTTTTACCTTGAGGGGAATCAAATGAAAAATTCAACATTGCTCGTTGCGCTGCAATTCCATCTTGAGAATTTATATCGTGGCTGTGACCTGCTTCATACATTACTTTTCCTCGATTTACATCACCAAAACCATAACCGTAAGCTATTATTGCTGCCTTACCTGGAGAATCACCATTTAACAAATCTGATTGATTTGGATCCCAAACCGAAACTGTTGTAGAAGGTCTCCAACCTCCAAATTTACTTGGTAAATAAACTTTTTCAGAGCCGTTTTTTGTAGCACCATCAATAATGCCCATAAACTGCATATAGGGACTTTGGGGATTTGAATACAAAAACGGGAGTTTACTGCTAGAAGAATGAGAATTAAAAATAATCAAACTTGGCAAAGGATCTTTGGATAAAAAATTCAGTTTTTCTGAGGAATTACTGGGATTTGAAAGACCTTCGGATACGCTTACAGAATGACAGGCTTCCCAAATCCATCCTTGATTTCCACCATTTGCAAACGAATTATTCCATTTGTATAATTTTCCGTGAGTCGCCCAAGTTGGATCTGCGTGAGGTAATATAAACAAATCATCACAATAACTAAGAGTTGTTGGTAATGAAGTTCTAAAAGCGGATGAAGGAATTCCCGCGTTATTGATATAAGTTGCGGCAATTGAACCATTATCGGTGTCCATAACCCAATTCGGATTTTCATACATTTCTTGATAAACAGGAACCGTAACTTCAACAAGTGTAGTGTGAACAACTACTCCTTGGGCAACAAAAGATGCAATTGCAGCTTGTACATTTGGAACAATTGCAAACTGCTTTTCAATAATGAATGGACCACCTTTGAAATTAATTCCATCAACTGTAAAATCGACACCATCTTTAATTTTGGTGGGGTTTATTGACCAAATAACGGGGACTTTTTGAACAGTCAAAAAATTATAAACCAAACCATAAGGCTTTAATGCGTTGCCATAAGTTTGCGGAACAATCCCCATATTTATAATTACAGAACCCGCAGGAATGGTTTTGGTTTGTGCAAGTAAAAAATTTGAATACACTAAAAATACGAATGTTAAAATAAGATTTTTGTAGCTCAAAATTGGTGCTTGAAGAGTATGATTTTTCATAAGTATATATTTAAAAAATTTTGTTTTATATGAAATACTGACATTGAATAGTGTAGAAATTAACCTCTTTTTTTGTATTAATTAAATTCTAATAATATGTTAATAAATTATTGATGCTAAATTAGTTACGAAAAAAATATTTTGAATCAAAAGTGCTTTTAACTACTGAAATACTCGTTAAAATGGGAAGAAATTTTTAAAATTAATTTTGATGTTTATTAATGGAAAAGTCAGAGCAAATATTTGTGACAATATTCATGTTAATTAAGTACTGTTATCTGTAAAATTATTCGGCAAATAACATAGAATCCATATAGGTATTACTATTTTAGTTTCCATGTAATGATTTTAATAACTATAATCAACAAATCGAAATTTTAAGTATAAATCTTACAAATAATAGTTTGGTCTCATTATAATTTTGTAAATTGTAATTTGAATTTGAAAACGGCACTCCAAATTGTCAATAAATTACTTTCCTATGAAAAATTTAATACTAATTAGACATGCAAAATCCAGTTGGGATGCACCAGTGAATGATAAAGACCGCCATATTTCAAATCGAGGGGTTTTAGATGCTCATTTAATATCTTCAAATATTCTGAAATATTTACCCGAAAAATTCGTTATTTTGAGTAGCAATGCAAAAAGAGCCATCGAAACAGCTACGATTTTCGCTCAAAATTGGATGTGTCCTTTTGAGAGTATTATTTTTATGGACGATTTATATTCATTTGATGAAAATCAGTTGGAACGAACGATAAAATCGTGCAACAATGATTATGAAAATGTTATTCTTTTCGCACATAATGCTGCAATAACAAATTTTGTTAATAAATTTGGCGATATTTTAATTGAGAATGTTCCAACATCTGGTTTAGTTTCTATTAATTTTGATTGTCAGAACTGGAATTTATTAAGCAAAGGAAAGACTGAAAAAACACTGTTTCCAAGAGATTTAAAATTATGATTAGAGATATTGAATATAAATATATTGATAGAGAAAAAAGTTGGCTTGCCTTCAACGCCAGAGTTTTACAAGAAGCTGCCGATGAAAATGTACCATTATTAGACAGACTACGATTTTTAGGAATTTTTTCTAATAATTTAGATGAATTTTTCCGTGTTCGTTACGCCGCAATTCGCAGGTTAAGCTTGTCAGGTGTTTCAGGTGAAAAAGTTTTAGGCGGAATTAGTGCCCATCAATTGGTAAAAGACATCACTGAAATTGTAATCCAACAACAATCTGAAAGTTTACGAATATTAAATATAATTGAAAGGAAACTTCAAAAGGAAAATATCTTTATTATCAATGAAAATCAAATTTCAAGTGAGCAGGAAAATTTCATTAAAGATTTTTTCATTCAAAAAGTAAGTCCTGCATTGGTTACAATTATCTTAAATGATTTGGCAGAATTTCCAATTCTTAAAGATACGTTAGGGTATTTGGCTGTAAAATTAGTAATGAAACCCGAACCAGAATCCAAAATTTTAGGTTTTGTAAAACAAAAATCAGAGGTTCGATATGCCGTAATTGAAATTCCCAAATCCATCAACCGTTTTGTAGTACTTCCATCCATCGATGAAAAGCAATATGTGATATTATTAGATGATGTAATTCGTCATAATCTTTCAAGTTTGTTCAATATATTTGATTACAAAAGTGTTTCTGCACACATGATAAAAATCACGAGAGATGCCCAATTGGACATTGATAGTGATATGAGTAAGAGTATGTTAGAGAAAATAGCAACCAGCGTAAAAGACAGAAGAATAGGGGAGCCTGTCCGATTTATTTACGACCAATCTATAGGAAAAGATACATTGAAATTTTTCCTTACCAATATGGGAATTGATTCCTCAGATAGCGTTATTCCTGGAGGAAGATACCATAATAGACGCGATTATATGGATTTTCCAAACCTTGGAAGATTTGATTTATTATATGCCCCCAAAGTTCCATTGCCAGTTGATGGCTTGAGTCTTGACGGAAGTATTTTGAATAAAATCGCCAAGAAAGATTACCTTGTAAATGCGCCATATCAGTCTTTTTCATATATAATAAAATTCCTTAGAGAAGCTGCTTTAGATCCAAATGTGACCGCTATCAAAATCACATTGTACCGATTGGCAAGAAATTCTCAAGTAATTAGTTCGCTTATAAATGCTGCCAAAAACGGAAAGAAAGTTACTGTTCAAATTGAACTTCAAGCTCGTTTCGATGAAGCAAGTAATATTTTTTATGCGGAGCAAATGCAAACCGAAGGAATTGAACTAATTTTCGGAATCAAAGGTTTGAAAGTTCACAGTAAAATTTGTCTTGTTGAGAGAATCGAAAATGGAAAATTAGTTCGTTATGGAATTATTTCTACAGGAAATTTTAACGAATCTACAGCAAAAGTATATACAGATGTTACATTATTTACAAGCCATCAACAAATTTTAAAAGACGTTTCTAAAATATTTGACTTTTTCGATGTCAATTACAGAGTGCATCGTTACAAGCATTTAATTGTTTCACCACATTATATGCGTTCCAAATTCAATAAATTAATTGACAGGGAAATTACAAATGCCGAAGAAGGAAAAGTGGCGTTTATGAAACTCAAATTGAATAGTTTAACAGATATTCAACTCATTGATAAATTATACGATGCAAGTAATGCGGGTGTGAAAATTCAACTCCAAATTAGAGGAATTTGTTCTTTAATTCCCGGTGTTAAAGGAATGAGTGCCAATATTGAAGCGATTAGTATTGTCGATAATTATTTGGAACATTCAAGAGTTTACATTTTTGGAAATGAAAATGACCCTGAAGTATATATATCTTCTGCCGATTTTATGACGCGAAATATCGATGGTCGAGTAGAAGTAACGTGCCCAATTTATGACGAACGTATCAAAAATGAACTAATAGACATTTTCAATATTGGATGGAAAGGAAACGTAAAAGCGCGATTACATTCAGATAAGTTAGATAATAAATATAGAGTTCGTGGAAGCAATGCTGTTTTCAGAGCGCAACAAGAAACCTATAATTATTATTTGAATCGATTGGAAGTTATTTCTGAAAGTTTATAATTACAATATTAATTTAGCCTAAAATAAGCACTTTAAATGATTACAATAAGAAAATATGCAGCAATTGACGTTGGTTCTAACGCAATGCGGCTTTTGGTGGCAAATATTATTGAAGAAGATGGAAAGGAAACCCAATTTAGCAAAAGTGCTTTAGTTCGGGTGCCGATTCGTTTGGGTCAAGATGCTTTTACGGTTGGCGAAATTTCGGAAGAAAACATCGATAGAATGGTTGATGCTATGAAAGCTTTCAAATTATTAATGAAAGTTCACAAAGTTGAAAAATATATGGCTTGCGCGACTTCAGCAATGCGTGAGGCTTATAACGGAAGGGAAGTTGTAGAAATAATCAAGAAAAAGGCGGATATAAAAATCGAAATTATAGATGGTAAAAAAGAAGCGGCAATTATCGCTTCAACGGATTTACATTATCTTTTAAAAACTGAAAAAACATATTTGTATGTTGATGTTGGTGGAGGAAGTACCGAATTTTCATTGTTTTCAGATGGAAAAATGATTGCTTCTAAATCCTTCAAAGCGGGAACAGTTCGTTTGTTGAACGAAGTTGTAAGTGATTTGGTTTGGCTTGAAATTGAAAAATGGATTAAAACAATCACGGCTGATTTTGATGAGGTAACCTTAATTGGCTCTGGCGGAAACATCAATAAATTATTTAAAATGTCGGGAAAAATGCAGGACAAACCGTTGTCTTATATGTATGTAAATTCTCAATATGCCTTTTTAAATTCTTTAACGTATGAACAAAGAGTCTCTGAATTAGGATTAAATGCAGATAGAGCCGACGTTATTGTTTTGGCTACAAAAATATATTTGAACGCAATGAAATGGAGCGGTGCAAGGAGTATTTATGTCCCTAAGATTGGACTTTCTGATGGGATTGTGAAGGCGTTGTATTATGGAAAGATATAAATT
>CANIFM010000130.1 GCA_947466955.1 Bacteroidota bacterium | reverse complement strand
TGGTTCAACTGAAAGTAGAAGTTTGCCTACAAAAGGAATTGAAAGTAAAGGAGTTGTGCAAGCGATGACTTTTTTAACGCAACAAACAAAATCATTGTATGGGGAAACAATTCCAAATCAGATTTTAGCGAAAGATAAAAATGTAATTGTAATTGGTGGCGGTGATACGGGTTCAGATTGTGTTGGAACATCTAACCGTCAAGGAGCAAAATCAGTTACAAATTTTGAAATTATGCCAAAACCTCCCGTTGGAAGAAGTGCAAATACCCCATGGCCGTTCTGGCCTTTGCAATTAAAAACATCCTCTTCACACGAAGAAGGTTGTGATAGAAATTGGCTCATCAATACCAAAGAATTTATTTCAAATGAAAAGGGAGATTTGGTTGGATTAAAAACAGTCGAAGTTGCTTGGAAAATGGTTCCCGGACAACGACCTGAATTAATTGAAAAAGAAGGCTCTGAGAAAATTTGGCCTTGCGAATTGGCTTTGTTAGCACTTGGATTTACAGGTCCTGAAAAAACACTAAGCGAACAATTAGGTTTAGAAATTGATATGAGAAACAACTATAAAGCTATCAATTATCAAACGAACAAGCCTCATATTTTTACTGCTGGTGACATGCGTCGCGGACAATCTTTAATTGTTTGGGCAATTTCTGAAGGTCGTGAAGCTGCTCGAGTTGTCGATTTATATTTGATGGGTTCTACCAATTTACCTACAAAAGGAAATGGAGATCTGCCGAGCTTATAAAAGTTTTTGTTAGGAATACAACATTTTGTTATTTTTTGTTAATAAACTAAAATAGCTTTGATTACGATTGATATAACTCTAAATTTGCATAAAATTAGATAGCAATGCAACCACAAGAATTAGTAAAATTAGCAGAAGAATTTGGAAGTCCATTATATGTTTATGATGCTGAAAAAATCCAATCTCAATACAAAAGATTAACCAATGCTTTCGCAAAAGTGCCAAGGTTGCGTATTAATTATGCCGCTAAAGCATTGTCAAATATTGCTATTCTTCAACTATTAAAATCTATTGGTTCAAATTTAGATACCGTTTCAATTCAAGAGGTAAAATTAGGAATTTATGCAGGTTTTGACCCGAAACAAATCATTTATACTCCCAACGGCGTTTCATTTGAAGAAATTGAAGAAGCAGCAACGCTTGGAGTTCAAATTAACATTGATAATCTTTCGGTTTTAGAACATTTTGGTACAAAACACCCAACAATTCCTGTTTGTATTCGTATCAATCCACACGTAATGGCAGGTGGAAATTCAAATATTTCTGTGGGTCATATCGACAGTAAGTTCGGAATTTCAATTCACCAAATGCCACATATTTTAAGAATTGTTGAAAATACAAAAATGCACATCAACGGAATCCATATGCACACGGGTTCTGATATTTTGGATATTGAGGTATTTCTTTATGCTGCAGAAATTCTATTTGAAGCAGCCAATAACTTTAAAAATTTAGACTTCTTAGATTTCGGAAGTGGTTTTAAAGTTCCTTATAATAAAGGCGATATTGAAACGAATATTGAAGAATTAGGAAAAAAATTATCAAAAAGATTCTTAGCTTTTGAAGCTTCTTACGGTCGGGAATTGACCTTGGCATTTGAACCGGGTAAATTTTTAGTAAGTGAAGCGGGTTACTTTTTAGCGAAAGTAAATGTGGTGAAACAAACTACTTCAACCGTTTTTGCTGGAATTGACAGCGGTTTCAATCACTTGATTCGTCCAATGTTATACGGTTCGCAACACCACATCGAAAATATTTCAAACCCAAAAGGGAAAGAACGTTTTTATACCGTTGTTGGTTATATTTGTGAAACGGACACTTTCGCCAACAACCGCAGAATTTCAGAAATCAAAGAAGGCGATCTTTTATGTTTTAGAAATGCTGGTGCTTATTGCTTCTCAATGGCTTCCAATTACAACTCTAGATATAAACCAGCAGAGGTTTTATGGAAAGATGGAAAAGGAATCTTAATACGCGAGCGAGAAACTTTTGAAGATTTATTGAAAAATCAAATTTTATTACATTAACAATATATAATAAAGAATCCCAACTTTAAATTTCAAATTGGGATTCTTAAAAATATTAAATCTCTTTATAACTTCCCGTTTTTAATTTCTTCAACGATTTCAGGGTTCAATAATGTAGTGATATCGCCAAAATTAGAGAAGTCACCTTCTGCAATTTTACGCAATATTCTACGCATAATTTTTCCTGAACGAGTTTTTGGTAATCCAGTTACAAATTGAATTTTATCGAGTTTTGCAATAGGCCCAATTTGATCAGAAACCAATTGATTAATTTCTTTCGCTAAATTATCTCTGTCTCTGCTTTCACCAATTTCTTTCAAAATCACATAGCCATACAACGCATTTCCTTTGATGTCGTGTGGAAAACCTACGATGGCACTTTCTGCAACTGCTGGATGTTCGTTTATAGCATCTTCAATAGGCGCTGTTCCAAGATTGTGTCCCGAAACGATAATCACATCATCAACACGTCCCGTAATTCTGTAATATCCTGTTTCGTCTCTCAATGCACCGTCGCCAGTGAAATATTTGCCTGGAAAGGCGGAGAAATAAGTTTCTTTATACCGTTTATGATCACCCCAAATGGTTCTTGCAATTCCTGGCCACGGAAATTTGATACACAAACTTCCTGTAACTTGGTTGCCTTCAATTTCGTTGCGTTTTTCATCCATTAAAACAGGTTGAATTCCAGGTAATGGCAAGGAAGCATAGGTTGGTTTTGTTGGTGTTACAAATGCAATTGGCGCAATCATAATTCCACCCGTTTCCGTTTGCCACCACGTATCTACAACTGGGCAACGCTTGCCTCCTACGTGTGCATTATACCAATGCCAAGCCTCTTCATTGATAGGTTCTCCAACAGATCCAATGACTTTTAAGGAACTTAGCGGGAACTTTTGAACGTAATCTAAACTTTCTTTTGCCAAAGCACGAATGGCTGTTGGCGCAGTATAAAACTGAGTTACCTGATGCCTTTCGATTACTTCCCAAAAACGACTGAAGTCAGGATAAGAAGGAACTCCTTCAAAAATTACTGTCGTAGCACCATTTAATAATGGGCCATAAAGAATATAGGAATGTCCAGTAATCCAACCGATATCGGCAGTACACCAAAAGACGTCATTTTCTTGATAATTGAAAACATTTTTGAAAGTATAAGCCGAATATACCATATATCCAGCGGTTGTGTGCACCATTCCTTTTGGTTTTCCTGTTGAACCAGAAGTATAAAGTATAAATAATGGATCTTCTGCATCCATAATTTCGGCAACATTATTATCAGAAGCTTCGTCTAATAAGGGTTGAAGCCATTGATCACGACCTTCTTTCATTGAAATATTAGAAAAAGTTCTTTTGGCAACCAATACTTTTTCTACACAAGGACAATTTATTAAAGCTTCGTCAATGATTCCTTTTAAGTCGATAGTTTTGTTTCCACGAAAACCTCCATCAGAAGTGATGACCATTTTACAATCGCTATCGTTGATTCTTGTTGCAACAGCAGAAGCAGAAAAACCAGCAAATACAACGGAATGAACCGCGCCAATTCTTGCACACGCCAAGGTAGTTATTGCTAATTCAGGAATCATTGGCAGGTAAATACAAACTCGATCTCCTTTTTCAATCCCTTGCTCTCGAAGAACATTTGCCATTTTGCAAACGCGTTCGTGCAATTCATTATATGAAATATGTAGTGCCGCTTCACTTGGGTCATTTGGCTCAAATATAATGGCCGTTTTATCTCCTTTTCGTGCCAAATGTCTGTCAATGCAATTCTTTACAATATTCACTTTTGCGCCTACAAACCATTGGATTTTGGCTTCAGCCATATCAAAATCAATTACTTTTTCCCATTCTTGGTACCACGTAAAATTTTCTGATGCCACTTTTCCCCAGAATTTTCTTGGCTCACGAATTGATTTATTGTAATGTTTGAAATACTGTTCTAAATTGTCAATTTTGTAGTAACTCATTTTTTTAATGTTTAATCGTTTATTTATATTCTATTTATTAATTATTTTAGCCCGAAAGAGCCTATTTCATATTTAGTTAAAACCTCTATTATTTCATCAACAATATTTTCATCATCGATAGTCGAGGGAACTTGAAAATTATCACCATCGGCAATACTTCGCATTAATTTTCGCAGAATTTTACCCGAACGTGTTTTTGGTAATCGTTGCACAATGACTACATTTCTTAGTGAAGCAACTGCGCCAATTTGCTTTCTAACGAGTTGAACGATTTCTTGTTCTAATTGGAAATGTTCCATCGTTTCGCCTAATTTGGTAACAACCAATGCCAAAGGAACTTGCCCTTTCAAAGCATCATTAATTCCCACAACGGCACATTCAGCAACCGAAGAATGAGACGCTACAATTTCTTCCATTTCAGAAGTTGAAAGTCTATGACCAGCTACATTTATAACATCGTCAACTCTTCCTGTAATGAAAATATAATTATCTTCATCTTTATATCCGCCATCCCCAGAGAAATAAAACCCTGGAAATTTAGTCAAATAATCCGATTGAAAACGAGCATTGTCTTTCCATAAATCCAATAAAGTTCCCGGTGGCAAAGGTAATTTAATTACGACATATCCTTCATCGTTTGCAACTAATTCATTTCCTTTATCATCAAAAATACGAATGTCATAGCCACAAACGGCTTTTCCAACCGAACCTGGTTTTACAAATGGTTTTTCAATTCCTATCATATTTGAAACCATTGGCCATCCTGATTCTGTTTGCCACCAATGGTCAATTGCGGGAACAGGAATTTGTTCGTTATACCATTCCAATGTTGCAACATCGCAACGTTCGCCGGCAAGAAATTGCGTTTTTAAAGAGCTTAAATCGTATTTCTTGATGAAATCTCCGTTTGGATCTTCCTTTTTTATGGCTCGAATAGCTGTTGGTGCCGTAAACATTGCATTGACTTTATGTTCTTCGATAATTCTCCAAAACGTACTTGAATCCGGCGTTCTAATTGGTTTTCCTTCAAAAATTATAGTTGTATTTCTATTAATTAATGGACCATAAACAATAAAACTATGTCCCACAACCCAACCAACATCCGAAGCAGCCCAAAAAACATCGTCTGGTTTTAATCCATAAATGTAGTTCATTGAATATTTAAGTGCAATAGCGTAACCTCCTGTATCTCTGACAATTCCTTTTGGTTTTCCAGTTGTCCCAGAAGTATATAAAACATACAATGGATGCGATGCATTTACAGGAACACAAGCTGTTTCTTCTGAACCATAAACCAAAGCATCATAATCAACATCGTATTTTTTAAATGGAATTCGAGCTCCTAATTTTCTGTTGAAAACAATTACTTTTTTAGGTTTATGCGATGCCAATACAATTGCTTCGTCCACCAAAGGTTTATACGCAATTAATCGATCGATTTCAATTCCAGACGAAGCCGTAATTATCAATCGCGGTTTACAATCATCAATTCTAATTGCCAATTCGTGAGGTGCAAATCCACCAAATACTACAGAATGTGTCACTCCTATTCGAGCACAAGCCAACATTGCAAACGCAGCTTGAGGAATCATTGGCATATAAATTACTGCGGTATCGCCCTTTTTTAAACCTAAAGATTGCATTCCTCCTGCTAATTTTGCAACTTCAATTTTAACTTCAGAATACGTATATTTTTTTACAGTTTGAGTAACAGGTGAATCGTAAATCAAAGCTACATTATCGCCAAAACCATCCTGAATGTGCTTGTCTAATGCGAGATAACAAATATTTAATTCGCCATCTTTAAACCAAAGTGGATACCCATTTTCATCTTTAGATAAAATGAGTTCTGGCTTGTTGTACCAATCAACAGAATCGGCTTGTTCTTTCCAAAATTCTTCGGGTTGGTTTATACTTTTTGAGTATAATTCGTTGTAATTCATTTTTTGTGTTGTGTTAAAAAAGATTTATGGATTGAAATGAAATGATTTTATATTTTACTAACTGTCTAATAATTCGTGTACTTGTTCTACTAATTTCTTAACCGAAAAGGGCTTGACAACATATAAATTTGCCCCTAATTCTAATCCTTTTTCAATGTCTTTTTCCTTATTTTTTGCCGATAAAAACAAAACCTTACAATGCTGTAATCGCTCGTCTTTTTTTATTTGCTTTAGCGTTTCAAAACCGTCAACATTTGGCATCATCACATCCAAAATAATAACATCTGGTTGTTGATTTTTTAAAATATCCAATGCTTCTTGACCATCACGGGCAATAAAAACTTCAAAATTATTTTTTTTGAAAGTATATTCTAAAGCCATTACGATGTTTGGTTCATCATCAACAATTAAAATTTTCTTCATTTTAAGTATTTTTATTGGTTTTATAATTGGGAAGTGTAAAAGTAAACATTGCTCCTCCTCCATCAGTATTTTCTGCCCAAATTGTTCCTTTATGATGTTCAATTATTTTTTTACAAATCGCCAATCCCAATCCACTTCCGATTGGTTTTTTTACATTTTGATTTCTTGATTGATAGAATTTATCGAAAATAGCTTCAAAATCATTATCGGCAATTCCTTTTCCATTATTATGAATTTTAACTTCAATTACGTCGTGATTTTCAACAATTGAAATCGTGATTTTACCATAAGTTTCATCACAAAACTTAATAGCATTGGAAATCAAATTGTGAATGACTTGAACAATTCGTTCTTCATCATAAAATGCCTTTATTTCATTTGAACCTTGATTAAATTCAACCGTAATGTTTTTGTTTTTAATTAATTGATGTAAAGATTCTAATGTGTTTCTGATTGTTTTTACAATATCATTATTGGATAAATACAACTTTTGTTTTCCAGTTTCAAATTTTTCTAAATCTAATATTTTATCAATTAAGCGATTCAATCTGTCGGATTCAGAAATTATATTTTGTAGAAATTGCTTTCTAAGATCTTCAGGCATATCATCGTCATCGTGAAGAATTTCGCTTGCCGCACGAATTGCCGTAATTGGCGTTCTTAATTCGTGGGTTACGGTATCTAAAAACTCGTCTTTTTGAACATCTTTATTTACCAACTCTTGATTTGCATCTTTTAATTGAGTAGATATTAATTTTAATTCGTTTGAAGTTTCAGTTAATTTCTTATTCACCAGAATATTTTCTTTTGATTCTTCTAAAATTCTCAATACTTCTGTGAGTGAAATTTTATCCTCTTTTACCACATTTGAAATCAAAATTTTAGCAGAAGCAGTTCCGATATGTCCCGTTAATAAATTTTCTGCAAACTTTATAAATCGAGCATCGGCAGTGGTTACATCTTTATCAATATTGTATTTTAAATTAAAAATAGAAAGAGCTCTTTTCGTTTTGGCTTCACCAAGAAAACGAAGCAATACTTTTTGAATATCAGAAATATAAGCCGTTCCTTTCCAAACAAAGGCATCTTCGTGATTGGAATTGTACTTGTCAATATCGACAAACATTTCAGCATAATTTCGTTCTCTGTAATTTCCTTTGAAACTAACAGAAATTGCAAAATAGGAAATCATATTAAAAAATAAACTCCAAAAAACAGCGTGTGGAATGGGTTGCAAATAATCCAAACCAAAAAGTTGAAAAGGTTTTAAAAGTTCAATTCCCCAAGG
>CANIFM010000129.1 GCA_947466955.1 Bacteroidota bacterium | reverse complement strand
CGAAATTGCGAAACTTTTTTAGTTATAATGAATTCCGAATAATCAAGGAACATTTGTTTTCGATTTGTTCCTTTTTACCGTTGAGAATCATTTCGGCTACAATCTTACCCATTGCAATAAAATCAGTTGAAATGGTTGTAATTCCGTTTTCTACTACTTTTTTCAGAGGCGTTTCATTATAAGATATGATTCCGAAATCAATGCCAATTTTTAAATTTTGATTTTTTGATTTTTCTATAACTCCAACTAAATCCCTATCATTTGGAATTATATAAACCTCCCCGATTTTGATGTTTTTATCTGAAAATTCTGAAATAATTTCATATTCGAAATGAAAATCATTGCAAAATTTCTCAAATCCTATTTTCATTCCAATGGGTTCTCGAAACCCTGGAAAAATGATAATTAGTTTTTTGTATTTATCCAATTCTGGCTTTCCAATTAGTAAAGCATTATAAATATCAGTAACGAAGTTTTGAAAAACTGATGGGAATTCAACAAGGTCTGAGTTCGTTTGATCTAAAATAAAAACATCATTAACCGGTAGGGTTTTAATTATCGAAGGTGCTTCAGCCAAATTTGTAGGCATAATAATATATTTTGTATAATTACCATTACTGTCATTTATCAACTTTTTAAACACTTCAATATTAAAATGATGAAAGAAAATATCTACTTGTACATCCTTTCCAATATGCAATAAAAAGGAATTGTAAATGTCTTCTTTGAAAATATTTAACTCATCAAATAACAAGAAAATTCTTTGCTTTATATTGATTTCAGTGCTTTTTATATAATAACCTTTACCAAGAATTGAGAAAATTATCCCTCGCTTTTTTAATTCTTCATACGCCTGAAAAACCGTATCTCTTGATAATGAAAACTCCAAACAAATCTTATTTATTGATGGTAATTTTTCACCTTTCACTAATTTTCCTTCTTCAATTGCTTTTTCAATCGAGGAAATAATTTGTTTATATTTGGGAATTCCAATATTGGCTTGAATAGAAATTAGCTTCATCTGAATTTAAATTTTTCGCAAGTTACAAAAACTGGTAGGTACTGGTATGTAATTAAAATAAAATAACATAATTTTGAAATTATTATTATAATAAACAAAAAATGCCTTCAATTATTATTAATTCGCAAGAGAAAAAATTTGGTATTATGCCCAATAGCGAAGCAGTATACTCTTATGAATTAAGAAATAAAAATGGCTTTAAAGTTAAAATTATCACTTTTGGCGCAACAATTACTTCCATAAAAACCCCTTTGAAAAATGGAAAAATTATAGATGTAGTTTTGGGTTTTGATACTTTGGATGATTATATAAAATCTTTTGGGTTTGATGGCTCTCCTTATTTTGGAGCAACAGTTGGAAGATATGCTGGAAGAATTAATCAGGGATTATTTAGTTTAAATAATAAAAAATATCAATTAGATAAAAATCATAATAATAATTCGCTTCACGGTGGAAATAGTGGTTTTAGCCAGAAAATATGGAAAGTAAAAAACGTTTCTTATGAAGAAAATCCATCTATCACTTTAAGTTATTTAAGTCCAAATAATGACGGGAATTTCCCAGGAGATTTAACTGTGGAATTAAAATATACGCTGTCCGAAGAAAACGAATTAATTATTGAATATAAAGCTACAACTACTGAAGACACAATAATAAATTTAACAAATCACAGTTATTTTAACCTTGATGGACATTCGAAAACGGTTTCAAATCAAGATTTATTTGTCAATTCACACAAAATATTAGAAACAGATACTGAAAATATCCCCACCGGCTATATTCTAAAAGTCAATAACTGTCCTTTTGACTTTTCAGCAACAAGAAAATGCCCTTCAAAAATAGATACTTCTTTTGTTTTAAATAATGAAAATGAAGTGGCGGCTTCTCTTTTTAGCGAAAGAAATAATCTTAAAATGTTTGTTTATACCAATCAGCCATCCGTTCATATTTATGTTGGTGGAAATTGTGACGCACGAATAAAAGGCAAAGAAAATACAATCTATAATCCGTTAAGCGGAATTTGTTTTGAAACTCAAAATTTTCCAGACGCTCCCAATCACAGTCATTTTCCAACTGCTGTTTTGAAAAAAGGTGAAACCTATTTGCATAAAACTATTTATAAATTTGAAATTTATTAAACTATGAAAAATCCCAAATCTAAAGTACTTTTTTCATTAGCATTTTTATTTACAATGCTATTTTCGTCGTGTAGTAAATCTCAAACAACTTATTCAATACCAATAAATACGGATACTTTTGCAAAAGGAGCTGATGTGGGTTGGTTGTCACAAATGGAAGCAACGGGTTATAAATATTATGATACCGATGGAACTGAAAAAAACTGCTTGCAACTACTGAAAGACCGCGGAATTAATACGATTCGTTTGCGTGTTTTTGTAAACCCCTCTAATGATAGAATTAATGGACATTGCAGCAAAGACGAAACTGTTGCAATGGCTTTGAGAGCAAAAAATATGGGAATGCGCATTATGATTGACTTTCATTATAGCGATTCTTGGGCTGATCCAGCGAAACAAACCAAACCTGCTTCTTGGGCAAGTCATACTTTTCCAATGCTGTTAAATGATGTTTACAACCATACTTTTGAGGTGCTTACCGCCTTAAAATCAGTCGGAGTAACTCCAGAATGGGTTCAAATCGGCAATGAAATTCCAAGCGGAATGTTATGGCCAGATGGAAGTTATACTAATTTTGGTCAATTAGCACAATTGTTAAATAAAGGCTATGAAGCTACAAAAGCAATTGATACTTCTATAAAAGTTGTTGTTCACATTGACAAAGGTAATGACAATGCTCGATTCAGATGGTTTTTTGATAATGCAAGAACAAATAATGTAAAATATGACGTAATTGGACTTTCATATTATCCCTATTGGATTAACAGCGATTATACAGCTACGATTTCAGATTTGCAAAACAACCTCAACGATATGGTTTCTCGCTACGGCAAAGAAGTTATGGTTGTAGAAGTTGGTGGTGATTTTACATTGGTTCAAATTACTTATAACATGCTTGCTGCCACAATAGCCGCAGTAAAAAACGTCCCAAATCACAAAGGACTCGGAGTAATTTATTGGGAGCCCGAAGGAGAGAAAAATTGGAGTGGTTATCAATTAAATTGTTGGCAATCCAACGGAAAACCATCAATGGCTTTGGATGCTTTTAGAAATTAAATTCACTTGTATGCGTAAAATTTTAACATTTTCATTTAGCAAATTGACAGTACTACTTTCTGTTTTTTTATTAAATTGCACAACTTCAAATGCTCAAAATAAAATAAATCTTGATAAAGGTTGGAAGTTTCATTTGGGAAATTCATCTGATTCTGAAAAAGATTTCGATTACAGTAAAATCTCATTGTTTGCAAAATCAAATGTTTATGCGACTACTGTTGTAAATCCAAAATACAATGATACCGCTTGGGCTTCCATAAATGTTCCGCACGATTGGGTTGTTGGACTTCCATTTGAAAACTCCCCTTTATCTGAAATTGAAGCGCACGGATACAAACCTGTTGGCGGAATGTTTCCTCAAAATAGTATTGGTTGGTACAGAAAGCATTTTAAAGTTGATAAAACGGAAGTCAACAAACGTTTTGAAATTCAATTTGACGGAATTTATAGAAATGCAACTATTTGGTTAAATGGTTTTTATGTAGGTACAAATTTCAGCGGTTATGTTGGAAAAACATATGACATCACCGATTATATTAATTTTGAAACTGAAAATGTAATTGTCGTTCGTGTAGATGCAACCCAAAATGAAGGCTGGTTTTATGAAGGTGCTGGGATTTATAGACACGTTTGGCTAAATACTACTGAAAAATTACATATTCCTGAAGATGGATTATATGTAAGTTCAGAATTAATAGGAAAAAATGCCACAGTAACTATTGAAACTACTATTCAAAACAACGATTTCACTACTGAAAATTGCACAGTTTATTCCTATATTACTGATAGAAACGGAAAGTTTATTAGAAAAACCAACGAGCAAAAAATTACCTTGAATGCAAATAAAAATGATGTTGTCAAACAAAAAATAAATATCACAAATTATCGAATTTGGTCGTTAGAAGATCCTTATTTGTATAAAGCAATATCTGTAATTAAATCAGGAAATAAAATTATACAACAATCTAAAACTCGTTTTGGCATCCGAACTTTGAAATTTGATGCTAGTGAAGGTTTCTTTTTAAACGGAAAACACATTAAAATTCTAGGAACAAATAACCATCAAGACCACGCTGGAATTGGAAGTGCGCTACCCGATTTTATGCAATATTACCGCATTAAATTATTGAAAGATATGGGTTCAAATGCTTATCGAACAAGTCATAACGCACCAACTCCTGAACTTTTAGAAGCTTGTGATAGTTTGGGAATGTTAGTTTTAGACGAGCAACGTTTATTGAATAGTAGTGCAGAATATACAGATCAATTTAAACGTTTGATAAAACGAGACAGAAACCATCCATCAGTATTTTTATGGTCAATTGGAAATGAAGAACAAACTATTCAAGGAACTGATTATGGTAAAAAAATTGCGCAAACTCTTTTATCAATTCAAAAAGATTTAGATCCATCAAGAACTAGTACGTATGCTGCCGATATGGGTAATGATTTCAAAGGAGTCAACGAAATAATTCCAATTCGGGGTTTCAATTATAGAGAATATGCTGTAGCTGATTATCATCGGGATCATCCAAATCAACCCGTTTTAGGAACTGAAATGGGAAGTACCGTAACTACAAGAGGTATTTATGTAACGGATTCAATCCGAGGATATGTTCCAGACCAAGACATTACTGCGCCTTGGTGGGCAAGCAAAGCTGAAGTTTGGTGGAAATTAGCAGCCGAAAACAAGTATTGGTTAGGCGGATTTGTTTGGACAGGTTTTGATTATCGTGGGGAACCAACGCCCTTTCATTGGCCAAATATCAACTCTCATTTTGGAATAATGGATATATGTGGTTTTCCTAAAAACATCTATTATTACTATCAAAGTTGGTGCACTGATAGGGATGTTTTACACATTTCTCCTCATTGGAATTGGTCTGAAAAAGTAGGAAAACCAATTGATGTTTGGGTAAATTCAAATGCTGATAATGTTGAATTGTTTTTAAACGGGAAAAGTTTAGGGAAAAAAGTAATGCCACGAAACAGTCACTTGCAATGGGAAGTTATTTATGAACCAGGAATATTGGAAGCAATTGCCTATAAAAAAGGCAAGAAAACAACTGCAAAAGTAGAAACAACTGGCAAAGCCATTAATGTAATACTTTCAACCGATAAGACAATATTACTTGCCGATGGAAAAGATGGAGCTATAGTCAATGTTTCTTTTGAGGATGAAAAAGGAAGAGAAGTTCCAAACGCTGATAATATGATTTCATTTACCCTTATTGGAAATGCAAAAATAATTGGAGTTGGCAATGGCGATCCAAGTTCTCACGAACCTGATAAGTGTGCAAATGGTGCTTGGCAACGAAGTGCTTTCAATGGAAAATGTCAGGTAATTATTCAGTCTGAAAAAACTCCTGGAACAGTTAAATTTGAAGCAAAATCAAATGGATTAAATTCCAAAACAGTCACTTTTAGTCTTAAATAAAAACCTTGTTTTCGCAAAAATGAAAAAGAAATTAATACAAGAAACTAGGGCACATTTTGAAAAATCTTTTCAAAAAAAAACTGAATATATATTTCTTTCACCAGGAAGAATTAATATTATTGGCGAGCATATTGACTATAATGACGGATTTGTTTTGCCAGCTGCTATCAATAAATACATCTGTTTTGCAATTTCAAAAAATGACACTTCTGAATGTACAATTATTGCAAAAGACTTAAATGAAACTTATAAATTTGATTGGAATGATAAATTGAAACCAATTGATAAAATGTGGGTAAATTACATTTTAGGAGTTTTACATCAATTGAAAGAAAAAGAATTTGCGTTGCAAGGTTTTAATATCGTTTTTAGCAGTACCATTCCAATGGGAGCAGGACTTTCATCTTCAGCGGCATTAGAATGTGGTATTGGATATGCAATGAATAAGGTATTTGATTTGGGATTGTCAAAACAAGAAATTGCGCTTATTGGACAAAGATCAGAACATACATTTGTAGGTGTAAATTGTGGTATTATGGATCAGTTTGCTTCTGTTTTTGGCAAGAAAAACAAAGTTATCAAACTTGATTGCAACACTTTAGAATATGAATACCACAAAGCCGACTTTAAAAAATATTCCTTACTTTTATTAGATAGTAATGTAAAACATACGCATTTGACTTCGGGTTATAATGTTAGAAGACAAGAAGTAGAACAAGGACTTTCAATTATAAAACAACATTTTCCAGAAGTAAAAACGTTTAGAAATTGTACTGAAAATATGGTTTTAGAACTTCAAGATACACTTGGCGAAACACTTTTTAAACGTTGCTATTTTGTGGTTAAGGAAATTCAAAGGGTCCAAGATGCCGTAATTGCAATTGAAAATTCTGATTTCAATAAATTAGGGGAATTAATGACAGAAACTCATTTCGGATTAGCCGAAGAATATGAAGTAAGTTGCGACGAAATTGACTTTTTAGTTGCTGCAGTTGAAAATGAAAAATCCGTTTTAGGAGCAAGAATGATGGGAGGCGGATTTGGCGGCTGCTCTATAAATTTAGTTAAAAAAGGTTCAGAAAACGAACTCATCGAAAAAATATCAAAGCTATATAAGGACACTTTTGACATCGAATTAAAATCCTACAAAGTGAAAATTTCTAATGGAACTTCCCTTTTTAAAAATTAAATTATGCAAGAATTCAATACCAATGAACATCCGCACCGACGCTTCAATCCCTTAATAAACGAATGGGTTTTGGTTTCTCCTCATCGCTCAAAGCGACCGTGGCAAGGTCAAAACGAAACTGTTTTTTCAAATGAATTACCATCATACGATGCTACTTGTTATTTGTGTCCTGAGAATATTCGCGCCAATGGAATGAAAAATATTTCTTATGAGAATTGTTATGTTTTTGAAAATGATTTTGCTGCAATAATGCCAGAAATAGTTCATTTTGAGGAAACATCAGAAGCTACATTCTTCAAAGCAGTTCCAGAAAGAGGAATTTCAAAAGTGGTTTGTTTTTCGCCGAAACACAATCTCACTTTACCAGAAATGGAGTTAGAATCAATTGAAAATATTATTCAAACTTGGCAGAAAGAATATGCTGAATTAGGAAAAAAAGAGTTTGTAAATTACGTGCAAATTTTTGAAAATAAAGGCAGTATCATGGGCTGCAGCAATCCACATCCGCACGGTCAAATATGGGCGCAACACTCTTTACCTACAGAAGTTGAAAAAACACAAGTGAATTTTAAAGCGTATTTTGAAAAACACAGTCGGACACTCTTGCAAGATTATTTGCAGGAAGAATTAAAAACAAAAGAACGGATTGTTTTGGAAAACGAACATTTCGTAGCGTTAGTCCCTTTTTGGGCGATTTGGCCTTTTGAAACTTTGATTATCAGCAAGAGAGTATTTGGAAAAATAACTGATTTCACTAATTTTGAAACACAATCATTTGCTAAAATTTTAAAGGAATTAACTATCAAATATGATAATTTATTTGAGACGTCTTTTCCTTACTCTTCAGGGATTCATCAAACTCCAACAGATGGAAATTCGCATCCTGAATGGCATTTTCACATGCACTTTTATCCTCCTTTATTACGAAGTGCTAGTGTGAAA
>CANIFM010000128.1 GCA_947466955.1 Bacteroidota bacterium | reverse complement strand
CAAAAAGAACTGGGAGATATTGTTTATGTTGAAGTAGAAACTTTAGACCAAACTCTCGAAAAAGATGAAGTTTTTGGAACGGTTGAAGCTGTAAAAACAGTTTCAGATTTATTTCTTCCAATATCGGGTGAAATAATCGAATTTAATGACGACTTAGAATCTAACCCAGAAACGGTAAATTCCGATCCTTACGGAAAAGGCTGGATGGTAAAAGTTAAATTTTCAGATGCTTCGCAAATTGAAGAATTGCTTTCAAGTGACGATTATAAATCGCTTATTGGTGCTTAAAAATATTTATTTATCGGCTGCTTTAATTTGGACTTGTTCCATATTAGTATTGTGTTTGGTGTCTTTTAGTAATTTGCCAGATGCAGGAATTAAAAATGCCGATAAATATGTTCATTTTACATTTCATTTTGTATTTGTAATTTTATGGTCTTTGTACTATAATTGTAATAATGCAGAAAATATATTTAAATCAACGGTAGTAATATTTATTGTTTCTTTTTTATTTGGTATCCTAATTGAACTGGCTCAACAAGCTTTTACTAGAACTAGAAAAGCAGATATTTTAGATGTTTTTGCGAATACAACTGGAGCTTTCTCTGCTTTGATAATTATTTTGACTTTCCTTTTTATTATTAAGTCAAAAGAAAAACAATTGTAATTTCAACTTTATATTTGAAAGAACTTTTAATATAATGAATATGAATATTAAAGATTATTTAGATTCAACGTACTTAAAAACAGCAGATCAAGCTGGAATAAGTGAAAATAAAAATATTGAAATAGTTGCCAATTGTATTCAAGAAGCAATTGACGAGCGTTTTAAATTGGTTATGATTCGTCCAGAAATGGTTTCTTTAGCAAAAAAAAAGATACTTTCACAAAATTCAAAATTAGATATTGGAACTGTTATTGATTTTCCAAACGGCATTTCAAGTCTAAGTAAAAAATTAAAGGAAGCCAATCAAGCAATTCTTGATGGTGCCGATGACTTAGATTTTGTTTGTAATTATGAAGCCTTCAAAAAAGGAAAAATAAAATTAGTAAAAGAAGAAATCCTAAAATGTACGCAACTCGGAATACAAAACCATAAAGTTGTAAAGTGGATAATTGAAGTTGCGGCTCTGAATAATCAACAAATAATTCAATTGTCAGCATTGATAAAAAACGTTGTAATCTCAAACTTTAAAGAAGAAAATTATGCTTCAGTTTTTGTAAAATCATCTACAGGATTTTATAAAACAGAAAATAATCTGCCAAACGGTGCTACAATTCCAACAATAATAATGATGTTAGAAAACGCATCGCCACTCCCAGTTAAAGCTGCGGGCGGAGTAAGAAATTACGAGGAAGCAATGGATATGGTTCGTTTAGGGGTGAAAAGAATAGGGACTTCTTCAGCCAAAGCAATTGCAAACGGAACCACAACTTCAAATAATTATTAAAGTGATTAAACACTTATCACTATTTTGTTAAATATAAAATAGGTGCTTTCATTTTAAGGTTTTTCCTTTTGTGATATCCTATTTTTTCAAGTATCTTTGCACAAGTTTTGAAATACCAAATGAAAACAGCATTGAACGCTACAACAAATACTCTTTCTATTAAATCCATTTACACCGATTTCCTTGAAATCACTAAGGCCAGATTGGCTGTTAGTGTTGTGTTTTCATCTGTAGCAGGTTTTATGTTAGGTATTGCCGATTTTCAATCTTTGGAATGGTTGGTTTTAGCAAAACTTGCAATCGGTGGTTATTGTATGGTGGGCGCTTCAAATGCCTTCAACCAAGTAATCGAAAAAGAATTGGATGCATTAATGGACAGAACCAAAAACCGTCCCGTTCCTGCTAAAAGAATGGCTGCAAATTTGGCTTTGACAATTGCTTTTTTTCTTACAATTTTCGGAATTTTTCTTCTATATACTATAAATCCTAAATCGGCGATGTTTGGTGCGGTTTCCATTTTTATATATACTTGCATTTATACACCTTTAAAAACAATGACGCCGTTGTCCGTTTTTGTTGGAGCATTTCCTGGCGCAATTCCATTTATGTTGGGTTGGGTAGCAGCTACAAATAATTTTGGTATTGAAGCAGGAACTTTATTTCTAATACAATTTTTCTGGCAGTTTCCTCATTTTTGGGCAATTGGATGGTTTTTATATGAAGATTATGAAAAAGCAGGATTCTTTATGTTGCCTTCTGGTAAAAAAGATAAATCAACTGCTTTACAAATTATTCTCTATACCGTTTGGCTGATAATAGCGTCTTTATTACCAGTTTTAGGATACACAGGAAAATTATTTATTACGCCATTTTCAGCAGTAATTGTATTTTTATTGGGATTATGGATGTTATTTTACGCAGTTAAATTATACCAAACTCGAACTTCAAAATCGGCTAAAACCTTAATGTTAGTAAGTGTTTCTTATATTACTTTATTACAATTGGTTTATATATTAGATAAATTTTTAAGATAATTATGGGAATGACAATCAACGAACACGAAGAAAGAACTGCAAGATCATACAAATTGATTTTACTTTTCGCAATGGTAAGTATGTTTATGATGTTTGCAGGAATAACAAGTGCATTTGTGGTAAGTAAATCAAGAGCCGATTGGTTAAAGGATTTTCAATTGCCAACTGCATTTTATATAAGTACTGCATTGATAGTAAGTTGCAGTATAACTTTTCATTTAGCTAAAAAAGCAATACAAAAAGACAATAGAAATGCTACAACTTCATTTCTTTTAGCTACTTTAGCACTCGGAATTTTATTTGTTATTTTACAGTTTGTTGGTTTCCGTCAAATCGTAGATAATGGCTATTTTTTCACAGGAAGTGCGAGTTCTATTACAACCACTTTTTTATATATTGTAACAATTGTGCATCTTGCTCACCTTCTTGGAGGGTTGATTTCACTTTTAATTATAATTTATAATCATTTTAAACAAAAATACAATTCAACTCAAACCCTTGGTATTGAGCTAGGTGCAATGTATTGGCACTTTCTTGACTTCTTGTGGGTTTATTTGTTTTTGTTTTTATATTTCTTTAAATAAGAAAAAAACGTAAATTTGGGAACTTTTTAATGAATAACTTATATGGGATCGACAGTTACTACTGCAAATAGTGAAGAAAAAACTTGGGGAGGCGGAAATGAGCCAATGGGAGCAAGTTATGGCAAATTAATGATGTGGTTTTTTATCGTATCAGATGCTTTAACGTTTTCGGGATTTTTAGCTGCTTATGGTTTTTCAAGATTTAAATTTATTGAAACTTGGCCTTTAGCCGATGAAGTGTTTACTCACTTTCCGTTCTTACACGGAGTTTCTGCACCAATGTACTATGTTGCATTGATGACTTTTATTTTAATTGGTTCTTCTGTAACAATGGTATTAGCCGTTGACGCAGGACATCATTTAAACAAAGCAAAAGTTACATTTTATATGTTTCTAACCATAATTGGTGGTTTAATTTTCGTTGGTTCTCAAGCTTGGGAATGGTCGAATTTTATCAAAGGTGAATATGGTGCTATTGAAACAAAAGGAGGAAGTCTTCTTCAGTTTGTTGACAATACAGGACACAGAGTAAAATTAGCTGATTTTGCTGCTTCTCTTCCAAAAGAAAGAGAACAATTAACAAGAAATAAAGGAAAATGGTTCATGGACGAAAGTTCATTACCAACTTATACTGTTGCCGAAGTTCAAGCTGGATTCAAAGCGCATCCTGATTTATTAATTAGAACAGAGGTGATTTATGAAGACAATGCCGCTTCTAAAGCAGATCCAAAAAACAACCCAACTTTAAATAAATTAAAACATAAAACAATTCTAACCAGAGCTGAATCTGAGCACAGATTAGAAAAAGCTGTTTTAGTTGTTGAAGGAGCAAACCTTAAAAGAAACGAATACGGAAGTAAATTATTCGCCGATTTCTTTTTCTTTATTACTGGGTTCCACGGTTTCCACGTATTTTCAGGAGTTATCATTAATATCATTATTTTCTTTAACGTTCTTCTTGGAACGTACGAGAAAAGAAGAAGCTATGAAATGGTAGAAAAAGTAGGATTATATTGGCACTTTGTCGATTTAGTTTGGGTATTTGTATTTACAGTTTTCTATCTCGTTTAATTTTCAAAAGTTATATTATGTCAGACGTTCACGTTTCTAACACAAAAAGAATTTGGTTTGTTTTCGCACTATTATCAGTTGTAACAACCGTTGAAGTATTTCTTGGAATTGTAAAACCAGAAGCTTTACACTTAAATCATTTTTTAGGAATGAATTTGTTAAATTGGATTTTTTACATCCTTACCATTTTCAAAGCCTATTATATTGTTTGGGCATTTATGCACATGGAAGGCGAAAAAAGCACCCTTAGAAATGCAGTGGTTATTCCTGTAATTTTCTTAGTAATCTACTTATTATTTATTTTATTGACAGAAGCAGATTACATATTCGAGGTTTTCAAAAATTCTACGATTAAATGGAATTTTTAACAATATATTAATTCAAAAAAAGGGTACGCATTGCGTGCCTTTTTTTATTTTTGCATAAATATTCCTCAAGACATAATGAAAAAAAATATAGTTCTTTTCGTCCTATTTATTCTGCCAATCGTAGCGTACCTATTTTTTGCATCAGGCATAAATAGTTTTACAAAATTACCAACCGTTACGCCTACTATTCCTGATTTTGGTGCTTGGAATTCATTAAATGGCGACAAAGTAACGCTGAACAATAAAATCACAATTCTTGGTTTTTCAGGTTCTGATTTATTAAAAAACAGAGGTAATTATTTCAATCTAAATCAAAAAATTTACCAACAATACCATTCTTTCAAAGATTTGCAATTTGTTGTTATTTGTCCATTGGGAACCGAAAAAGACGCTAAATACATTGTAGATCAATTTTCAAAAATCACTGACGTTTCACAATGGCATTTTGTATTTACTTCTACAGATGAAATTCAGAAGTATTACAACCAATTGAAATTAAAAAACAAACTGAATTCCGATTTTGGGACTTCAAATGTTTTCATAATTGATAAAAACAGAAACCTTCGCGGTAGAAAGAAAAAAAGCGAATACAAAGAAGGGTACGACACCACATCGCCAGCCGATTTAAGCAATGAAATGTTAGATGATTTCAAAATCATTTTATACGAATACAGAGCCGCTTTGAAGAAAAATCATAATGCAGAACGTCAAATATAATAAGTAGAAAATGATAAAAAATAAATCATACATCGGAATTTTCTTCGTCATTTTAGTGTTCGGTATTTTTGCAATTCCAAAAATTATTGATAGAATTCAAAACGGAGAAGTGGTAAAAGGAGATCGATTAGATAATATTTCTAACCATTCTTCGGAAGATAAATCCAAATTACTCACCATTGGACCTGCACCAAAATTTGAACTTACAGATCAAAACAACAAGCTAATTTCCAACAAAGATTACGCTGGAAAAGTATATGTTTTAGAATTTTTCTTTTCAACTTGCCCTTCTATTTGCCCAAAAATGAATTTGAATATGATAACCATTCAAAACACATTTTTCGGAAATCCAAACTTTGGAATTGTCTCAATTACCATAAATCCAGAAAACGATACGGCAGCAGTTTTAAAAGAACACGCAGCAAAATTAGGCGTAAAATCAACCAATTGGCATTTGCTAACGGGCGATAAAACCAAAATATTTGAATTGGCAAACAAAGGATTTAATGTCTATGTTGGCGAGAATTCAAAAGCAAATGGTGGTTTTGAACATTCAGGATTATTTGCATTAATAGACAAAAATGGCGATATTCGTTGCCGAAAAGACAACTTTGGAAACCCAATTTTATACTACGACGGAATCGAAAAAGAAGGCGTTAGAACCCTACAACAAGACATTGCAATTTTACTAAAAGAATAACTATGGAAAACAATTCAGTAGAACAGAAATACAACAAATGGATTATCGCATTATCCGTAATAATCCCAGTTGCAGTAGCCGTACTTTTTAAAATTAAACTAAAAGATTTAGGTTTCAATGTATCGCCATTGCCAATTTTACCGCCAATTTACGCAACCATAAACGGAATTACAGCCATTTTGTTAATCACCGCTGTAATCGCAATTAAAAACGGCAATCAAAAACGCCACGAACTGCTAATGAAAATCGCAATCGCCTGCTCATTAGTGTTCCTACTTTTGTACATCGCCTACCACATGACCACCGATTCCACTGCGTTTGGCGGAACAGGTTTCATAAAATACGTGTATTTTTTCATCCTTCTGTCGCACATCAGTTTGTCCATCGCCACCATACCGCTCGTATTAATTACCTACGTTCGCGCCTTGGCTGAAAAATTTGACAAGCATAAAAAAATCGCAAAAATCACCTTCCCAATTTGGTTATATGTTGCCGTTACTGGCGTAATCGTATTTCTGATGATTTCCCCATATTATGTTAATTAAAGTCAAAAGTCAAAAGTCAAAATTCAAAATTCACCAGAAATTAATCACTTCTGTTCTCGTATTTCTTGTTTCCATATTCTTTTCTCTAACAACAAATGCCCAATGCGCAATGTGTCGCGCAGCCTTAGAAAGCGAGGGAAATCAGTCAAAAGCCAAAGGAATCAACGACGGAATTGTCTATCTCATGGTAATTCCCTACATACTTTTCGTAATCGTTGCCTACGCTGTTTATAAAATGTACACCAAGAAAAACAAAGCATAATCTCTTTTTTTTAGGAGCGAATTGTCCGTCTTTTTCAGGAGATGCAATTCCCGCTGTCATTCCAAATCCTCGCTAAAAAGCTCGGGATTTTCCCTTCCATCGGGGCTAGATTTGAGTTAATTCGCTTATTTGTTAATTCTGTTATTTGGAGAGAAACATTTAATCGGTTATTTGGTTATTCGTTAAAGCGGTTCTTAATAATAACCCGTTTAATCCATGCCAAAATAATAACCTAAACTCTTCAATTAATTCCGAACATTCTCTATTTGTCAATCTTAATTTATTTCAGATTCTAATATTGTAAAGATTTAGGAAACCTATTTCGAGTTTACACAAAATTCTGCCCTGTCTCAACAAGTTTACTTTACAATCCTATAAACTGGTTTAGGAACCCCGTTTACCACGTCCTGAACCCCGTTTACCACGTCAAACAACCCCTTTAATGGGGTTCTGAACCCCGTTTACCACGTTACCTAACCCCATTTAAGTGGTTCAAGACCCCGTTTACCACGTTATACAACCCCATTTAAGTGGTTCAAGACCCCGTTTACCACGTTATACAACCCCATTAATGCACTTCGGGACGTGGTAAATGCACTTCAGAACCCCATTAATGCACTTCGAGACGTGGTAAATGCACTTCAGAACCCCATTAATGTAGTTACACAACCCCATTAATGCACTTCGAGACGTGGTAAATGCACTTCAGAACCCCATTAATCTAGTTACATAACCCCATTAATGCACTTCTCCGAAGTCTAAAAATCTAACACTCTAAGTTGTCTGTTTTGCGTGAGGGGGTGAAGTGAAAAGCCCACAGACAAGTGTAGCGAAAGCGGAACTTGACGAGGACTTGCAACGGAACACCCGACCGAGTTTAGAGATTGCTTCAAACTTTGTAATAAAGTTAAAAACGAGGGCACGCCCAAAAAAAACTAAGAATGGGACATTGCCATACAAACAATGCTGATTTTGGCTCCTGGAATTTTCAATAAAGCTCTCCCGCAGGCTTCAAGCGTGGCGCCACTTGTGAGTACATCGTCAATTAACAAATAGTGT
>CANIFM010000127.1 GCA_947466955.1 Bacteroidota bacterium | reverse complement strand
GTGTTTGGATTATGAAATCTGATTGCTTTTTTCTTGCTTTTTTTATACAAAAAAAGGCGGAATTTTACTTCCGCCTTTTCCCCCCAAATCTACCAATAACTTTACCTACTAATGCTATGGTTTTGTAAATATATACCGACAAAGATGTTGTGGGAAAAATAGTAGATGAATTGTAAGAAAAATCGTTTAAGTGCGATTTAGACTACAAATTTGGATGAAATGTGAAAAATAAAAGGGCTATGCTAATAACCTCATTGCCTTTTGTAGTTAACATTTATGATCTTTTCTTATCCTTGTGTTACCTTTATTGTAGTTTCATTGTCAATTTTATATTCTCTTTTTTTGAATACTTCTTTGTAAAACCACCTTGATTGTTTTTATAGGAAGTACGAATTTCACTCGAAAAATGTTAAAGTTTTCGTTACTTTTGTTGTAGAAATTGTATTGAAATGAAAAGAACACTTGTCATCGGAGACATCCATGGCGGATTGCGTGCCCTGCAACAAATTCTTGAAAAAGCGAATGTTACTACAAAAGATACTTTAATTTTTCTTGGAGATTATGTGGATGGCTGGAGCGAATCGCCCCAAGTATTGGATTATTTGATTGCCTTAGGGCAAAAGCAACCTTGCGTTTTTATTAGGGGAAACCATGATGAATTGGCTATGCATTGGTTGCAAAATCATAATGATAATCCTTTATGGTTTGAACATGGCGGAGAAGCTACAGTATTGGCCTACGCCAATGTGGGGGAGGCTACAAAAAAACAGCATATTGATTTTTTACTGAATTTAGTAAATTATCATTTAGATTCTCATAATAGATTGTTTGTACATGCGGGTTTTACAAGTATGAACGGAGTTACACATGAGCATTTTCATAAAATGTTTTATTGGGAACGAACGCTTTGGGAAATGGCACTAGCATTGGATAAATCGATGAAAAAAGGTGATATATTGTATCCAAAACGACTGACGTTATACGATGAAATTTATATTGGTCATACACCAGTTACCAAAATTAATGAAACCACTCCTATTCAAATGGCGAACATTTGGAATATTGATACAGGAGCTGCTTTTCTAGGGCCTTTGACGATTTTGGATATTGATACTAAAGAATTTTGGCAAAGCGACCCGTTACCCGAATTATATCCTGATGAAAAAGGTAGGAATTAAAAATCCGAATTAATTCAGTTGTTTGTTTATTGTAAATTGCGTGAGGGATTGCAGCGGAAATCCTTTGTGGAACGAAGTGGAATAAAGATTGTAGCGGAGAGCCCGACCGAGTTTAACGATTTCTTCATTCTTTGCAAAAAAGTTCTAAACGAGGGCACGCCCAAAAGAAAAAGCCATCAAAAGTAGTTCTGATGGTTTTGTATAATGGTGTGTGAAAAACGATTTTTTATGCTAATACATCAACGATTAGTGACGGAAACAGTCCAATTATAATGTTCAAAACGATTGCGACAACGGCTACGGCATAGAAAACGAATGGTGTTTTTGCGGTGGCTTCTTCGGGCTCTTTGGTGTACATTGCCAAGATTAATTTGAAATAGTAACCCACACTTATGATTGAGTTGATTACGGCGGCGATTACAACTACTAAATATCCTGCTTGTATAGTTTGGGTAAACAACATAAATTTGGCGAAGAATCCTGCGAATATTGGGATTCCTGCCATTGACAATAACGAGGCTGTGAGTACGGCTGCCATTATTGGGTTGGATTTTCCTAATCCGTTGAAGTTGCTAATTTCTTCGTTGCCTTTATTTTTACATACATAAAGTAACACGCTGAACGACGCAATTCCGGCTAATGCATACGCTGAAGCATAATACAATAGACTTCCTGCGGCGGTTGTGGCGCTCAATAAAACCATTAACATAAATCCGGCGTGCGAAATTCCTGAGAATGCCAACATCCGTTTTACATTGGTTTGTTTTAATGCCATAATATTTCCAACAGTCATTGAAGCTATAGAAATCACAACAATTACGATTTGGAAACCGTAGGTAATTTCTACATTCATAGCCGTTAATAGTTTGTATAATGTTGCCATTGCTACCACTTTTGCCAAGGTGCTCATTGTTGCAGTTGTTAATGCTGGCGAACCTTCGTAAACATCTGGTGCCCAAAAGTGAAAAGGTACGGCTGCAATTTTGAATAACATTCCGATGGTTAACAATACAATTCCAATGAAAAACCAAGACGGTAATTCGGCTGATTGCGATAATTCACTGATTTCTGTGATGTCGAATGTTCCCATTGCACCATAAATAAGGCAAATTCCAAATAATAATATTCCCGAAGCGAAAGATCCCATTAGGAAATATTTCAACCCTGCTTCGTTACTTTTGATGCTGGTTCGGTCTGACGCCGCTAAAATGTATAGTGAAATGGACAATACTTCAATTCCTAAAAAGAACATTGAAAGGTTTCCAAAAGACACCATTGCGACTGCTCCTGACAATAAAAATATTTTTATAGCGATGTAATCTGAGATTTTTGATTGGTGGTTTTCATAGAAATTATGACTCAATGCTACCAAGAAAATCGTTAATACAATGAATAAACTGGAAAAAGCAACCGAGAATTTATTTACAATAATCATATTATTGTAGTAGGTTGCTGGCGAATTATATTCGGAAATATTGAGTCCTAATATGGCAAGTAAACCAATAATTGTTACTGGAATAATGGCTTTTCTGAAATTCGTGATTTCAAATAAAAGGCATAAAACACCTAATCCTATTATTGCTATTAATGTATTCATTGTTTAAATTTTAGATTTCGGAATTGGAAGAATTGAATTGCTTCTGGTCGAAAATCGTGATACTATTATTTTAAATTTATATATTTTAAATGCTTAACCGAATCTGTTGATGCTAACCAAAATTGATTCTAAACTTGGGGTTATAAAGTCTATAATAGGTTTTGGATAAAATCCGAAGAAGAACAAAACAGCAACAATTACTGTCAATGAAACTCCTTCGTTTAGTGTAATATCAGAAAATATTTTTGTGTTTGTTTCTCCCAACATCGAAGTTTGAAACATTTTCAACATATAATACGCTCCTAAAATAATGGTTGTTCCACCTAAAATGGCAAACCAGATATTAACTTGTGAAAGGCTGTAAAGCACTGTAAATTCTCCAACAAAATTGAATGTTGGCGGCAATGCAACCGAAGCCAAAACTAAAATCATAAATAAAGAAGTGAATTTTGGTGCCTGTGAGCGAATGCCACCCATTTCAGAAATGGTATTCGTTTGGAACCTGCGGAAGATAATTTCGGCAGCAAGAAACAAACCTACGATTACAAAACCGTGAGAAATCATTTGAAGAACTGCACCTCGTAAACCGTCAATTGTTAAGGTATAAGAACCAGCTGCAATTAATCCAACGTGTGCAAGTGAAGAATAAGCCAATAATTTCTTTAAGTCTTTTTGACGCAAAGCTACAATTGAACCGTAGATTACTCCTGCAATTCCAATGGTTACAAATACGTTAATGTATTGTTTGGCTGCTAATGGTGCTATTTGCAATTGCCAACGAATTACGCTGTACAATCCCATTTTTAGCATAATTCCTGATAATAACATCGTTCCAACGGTTGGTGCTTTTTGATACACACTCGCTTGCCAAGAATGAAATGGAATCAATGGGATTTTTATTGCATAAGCTAAGAAGAAGGCTAGGAATATCCAGAATTGTTCTGTTTCAGATAATTTCACTTGGCACAAATCTCCAATTAAGAAGTTGTTTGTTTTTTGGTATAAATAAGCGAAAGCGGCTAACATAAACAACGACCCTGCCAATGTAAAAATAAAGAATTTAATAACTGCTTTTTTACGTTCTTCGGCATCGCCATTTCCCCAAAGTAAGGCAATGAAATAAATTGGTATTAATGCTAATTCCCAGAAAATATAATATAAAATTCCATCTGCTGCCAAGAACGTTCCTGTCATTGCGAAAGCCATAAACAGAATTAAAGCATAAAAACTTTTGCCGTTTTTATAGTCATTTCCAAAAGAAGAGAAGATAATAATTGGCGTTAAAGCAGCTGTTAATAATAGCATTGCCAATGAAAGTCCGTCCGCGTGAAGTGCAAAATAAATAGTTGGTTTTGAAATCCAAGGACTTAAAAAGTTGATATTTTCGCCTAAATTATAATGATTTAACAATACAATTGAACAACCTAATGCAGCCAAACTAAAGAATAAGGCGACTTTTGAAGCGAATTTATCACCCGCTAAAAACGTTGCGAATGCGCCAACTAAAAGTATAATTAATATAAGAGATACATTCATAGTATAATTATTGAGCTATAAATAAACAGGTTAATATTATGCAAACTCCCAAAACAAAAGCAAAAAGATACAATCCGATGCTTCCACTTTGTACTTTCTTTCCTTGCGTTCCGATGGCTTCTGTGACTTTTCCAAATCCATATACAAAGGTAGATAATGAAGTTTCCAAAACGTCTCTAAAAAAACGGGAAGCAGCATTTATTGGATTTACAAAAATAATAGTATAAGCTTCGTCAAGATAATATTTGTTGTATAAAACTTTGGCAACACCAGCAATTTCAGCATCTTCAGAAGGAACTTGACTTTGCTTGATGTATTTTGTAAACGCAATTCCAATTCCAACTATAGCACCAACTAAAGCAATTCCCATCAATATATATTCTGTAGTTCCAAGGCTTGCTTCGTGACCAACTTTTGTAATTATTGGCTCTAAATAATGGTGCAACCAATTGCTTCCAGGGAAATTAATCAATCCTCCAAACGTGGCAAGAATTGCTAAAATTACCAATGGCAATGTGATTAATTTTGGGGATTCGTGTAAATGACTTTTTTGATGATCTGTACCTCTAAATTCCTTGAAGAACGTAAGATACATCAATCGGAACATATAGAAAGCGGTCATAATTGAAGCAATCGAACCAATTACCCAAAGAGGAATATCAGTATGAAAAGCTGTCATTAAAATTTCATCTTTCGACCAAAAACCTGCAAATGGAAAGATTCCAGAAATCGCTAAAGAAGCAATTAACATCGTGATAAATGTGATTGGCATTGCTTTTTTCAAACCGCCCATTTTTCTCATATCTTGTTCTCCGTGCAAGGCGTGAATTACAGAACCAGAACCCAAGAACAAACACGCTTTAAAGAAGGCGTGCGTGATTACGTGGAATACGGCAACTTGATACGCGCCAAGCCCTAAAGCAAGGAACATTAATCCCAATTGTGAAACGGTTGAATACGCCAATACTTTTTTGATGTCATTTTGAACCAATCCAATTGTAGCCGCTACCAAAGCTGTAATTGCTCCAATAATTGCAATTAGATTTTGAATTTGCGGTGCTAAATCAAATAAGAAATTCAATCTTGTAATCATAAAAATTCCTGCAGTTACCATTGTTGCAGCGTGAATTAATGCTGAAACGGGTGTTGGTCCCGCCATAGCGTCTGGCAACCAAGTATATAAAGGAATTTGCGCTGATTTCCCTGAAGCTCCAATAAATAAAGCTAAGGCAGCAGCTGCAATCCAAAATGTTTCGCCACTATTGGTTCCGCCAGTTACAAGTTCTTTTAGTTCTACAAAATCAGTAGTTTTAAACAAACTTGCAATGATAAATATTCCGATTAGCAAACCTAAATCACCAATACGGTTCATAATGAAAGCCTTTTTTGCAGCATCATTGAAATCTTGGTTTTTATACCAAAATCCAATTAAAAGGTACGAACAAAGTCCAACGCCTTCCCAACCAATGAACATTACCAATAAATTACTTCCTATTACAAGGGTAATCATAAAGAATATAAACAGGTTTAAATACGCAAAAAACTTGTGCATATTTTCATCATCGTGCATATAACTAATAGAATACAAGTGAATTAACGATCCGATTCCTGTTACAAACAACAACCATAAAAGTGACAATTGGTCTAAAAGAAATCCAAATTTTACATTAACATTACTGAAAGACATCCAATCGAATAAATTGATTTGGATAGGTTGTTTCGTTTCATTTATTTGCAAGAAAAAATAAAGTGTAACTGCAAATGAAACCACTACTGAAAGCGTTCCAATTGTTCCAGAAACCGTTTTTCCAAGACTTTTTCCGAAGAATACATTCAATAAAAATCCTAAAAAAGGAATCAATACTAAGACTAAAGCTAAATTGGTATCCATTAAATTATCCTTTTAAATTTTTCAAATTATCGATATCAATCGAACCTAAATTTCTAAATATTGAAACCAATATTGCCAAACCTACCGCAACTTCCGCAGCTGCAACAGCCATCGAGAAAAACACAAAAACTTGTCCTTGGGCATCTTGGTGGTACGTTGAAAAAGCTACAAAAAGCAAATTCACGGCGTTCAACATAATTTCAATTGACATAAATACGATAATGGCATTTCGTCTGTATAAAACTCCAAATACGCCAATACTAAAAAGTATTACCGCAAGGAATATATAGTTTTCAATACCTATTTGATTTAAAATATTGTTCATATTATTTTTCTGTTTTTTCTCTTTTAGACAATAAAACCGTTCCAATCATCGCCACCAAAAGCAAAATGGAAGCATATTCAAAAGGCACCATATATTCGTTCAAAAGTACGTTTCCTAATTTTTTAATCGATTGAAAATCTTCTCCTGTAGCGTCATATTCTCCAACGATAGGTTTAGAATTTACGAAAATCGCAATCAAAATCAAACACGTCGAACAAAACAAAATCACCGCTGCCAATCTTGTAACTCGAGGTTTATGGACTTCATTTTCCTTGTTCAAATTCATCAGCATTATCGTAAATAAAAACAAAATCATAATTGCTCCCGAATACACGATAATGTGAACAATTGCCAGAAATTGAGAATTTAATAATAAATAGTGACCAGCAATCGAGAAAAAGCAAATCACCAAATAAATAGCGCTGTGTATAGGATTTCTACTGAAAACCGTCAAAAAAGCCGTCGATAATGTTATCGCCGACAATACACAAAAAATTATAAGAAGTGCTGACATTAGTTTGCGTTTTTAAGTTGAGCATTTTGCATTGCAATGTCCAAAGGCATTACCAATCTGTCTTTTCCAAATATAAAATCTTCTCTTTCATAACTTGAAGGTACCAATTCTTTCGAAATTGTCAAGTAAATCGCATCTTTCGGACACGCTTCCTCACACAATCCACAGAAAATACAACGCAACATATTTATCTCATAAATAGATGCATATTTTTCCTCACGATACAAATGCAATTCGTTCGCCTTGCGCTCTTCCGCCTTCATCGTGATGGCTTCAGCAGGACAAGATAACGCACACAACCCACAAGCGGTGCAGTTTTCGCGCCCTTCTTCATCGCGTTTCAACATATGTTGCCCACGATAAACCGGACTCATTTCCCGAACTTGCTCCGGATATTGAATCGTTACTTTTCTGCGAAATAAATGTCTGATTGTAATAAACAAACCTTTAATAATCGCAATCAGATACATACTTTCTAAAAAAGTCATTTCCTTGTTGGAAACCACCTTTTTTCTTCCCGATAAGGATATACTTTCTATTGACATTTTTATTTTTTTATTTGAAGCTTAATCCTGCTTTCCGTTTCAATCTTTGTTCCACTGCGTTTCACAAAGGATTTCCACTGCAATCAGGGCTAGGCCTTTTCGTATTTAATTAGAATCCTAAGTAAGCAATTATTTCGTGTCTTAAAATCACAATTCCCGTAATCATAATATTCACAATCGATAATGGAATTAAAATTCTCCATCCCAAATGCATCAATTGATCGTATCTAAATCTTGGAATGGTCCATCGAACC
>CANIFM010000126.1 GCA_947466955.1 Bacteroidota bacterium | reverse complement strand
TGCTGCAGTCAACATTCTCTCTGGTTCTTCGTTTGGAATATCATCACAAACGGTTCCGTCAATGTCTATTAAATAATTTTTTACCCCTTCCGGTAAAATTGGACTAATTGTGTGACCATTTTCTGATGCAGCAACTAATTGCTTGTCTAATTCTTCTGAGTTCATTTTTGTTGTGTTTCTAAATTTATTTAAAATTGTTAAGAACGCTCTTAAACTCACTTATAAGAGAATTTTTAATGTGATTATTATTATTCGTTTTTCCAATTCAACCGATCTTGCTGATTGTATTGCCAAGGCGCTCCATTGTTTTCAATATTACTCATCATTGCATTTAGAGGCATTGGCGCAGCACTTTGTTCCATTACTAAATAGCGTCTCATATCCATAATAATCGATAATGGACTGATATTTACAGGACATTCTTCAACACAAGCATTACAAGAAGTACATGCCCAAAGTTCTTCAGGAGTGATAAAATCGTTTAATAATGTTTTGTTGTCTGGAATAAAAACACCTTTATTGGCATCTATATTTTTACCAACTTCCTCTAAACGGTCTCTGGTATCCATCATTATTTTTCGAGGAGATAGCTTTTTACCCGTTTGATTTGCAGGACAAACTGAAGTACATCGACCGCATTCAGTACAAGTATAGGCATTCAATAATTGCACCCAATTCAAATCTTGAACATCGCTTGCGCCAAATTTTGAAGGAATTGCATTTTCATCAATTGGCGCTGTTGCATAAGGATCTGCATTTGGATCCATCATCAATTTTACTTCTTTTGTAACCGATTCTAAATTATCAAACTGTCCCAAAGGATTTAAATTGGCAAAATAAGTATTTGGAAATGCTAATAAAATGTGCAAATGTTTTGAGAAATATAAATAATTTAAAAATATTAATATACCTATAATATGCATCCACCAAAATGCTCTTTCCAACATCATTACCAATGATTCTGATAATCCGTTGAAAATTGGTGCAATAAATTGAGAAATTGGAAACGAACCCACTTGTGTATAATGACCGAAACCTCCAGTTATATTTTGCAAATGTAAATCGGCTGCATTCATCAATAAAAACAAAGACATCAGCACAATTTCAAAATATAAAATATAATTTGCATCGCTTTTAGGCCAACCTTTTAAATCAGAATGAACAAATCTTTTTAATTTAATAATGTTTCTACGAGCGTAAAAAATAAGTACTGCAACTAAAACTAAAAATGCTAATATTTCAAAAGAACCAATTAGAATTTCATAAAATGTTCCTAAGAATGAAAATACGCGATGGGTTCCAAAAAGTCCATCAATTATAATTTCTAATAACTCTATATTTATGATTACAAAGCCAACGTAAACAATTATATGTAGTACTCCAGCAATTGGTCTTTTGACCATTTTAGATTGACCAAGCGCAATCATTGCCATATTTTTCCATCGAGAAGCAGGATTGTCTGAACGATTAATATCATGTCCTAAATTAATGTTTCTGATAATTTTTCTAATATTAATAGTAAAAAAACCAAAACCAAAAAGTAAGATAATTGCAAATAAGATATTGTCTAAATAACCCATAAAGTATTATTTTTTAGTATTTGAAACGGTATCTTTCGGACTTGTATAAGGTTTGTTTTTCTTTCCAAAAAGAGAAACATTCACATATCTCGTAGGGTTTAATCGCACATCTTGAAGTAATAACTCTAATTCTTTTGAAGTTTTATCCAAATTATTATACAACGATTCGTCTTTTATCATCTTTCCAAAAGTTCCTTTGCCAGATTGAACGTCACTCATCAATTTATCAACACTTTCAAGAGTTTTTTCAAGATTTTTAACTATTTTTCCAATATTTGATTTTGATAAAGAGTCAGAAATTTTAGTGAAATCAGAAGAAACTTTGTTTAAATTTGAAAGTGTTCCGTTGATTTTGCTTTTATTATCAACCAAAATAGAATTCACATTTTTAGATGCAGCATTAAAACCTGCTAAAGTTTCATTCAAATTAGAAATGCTACTTTTTAAATTTTCTTTTGATTTTGTATCTAAAACATCATTAAGATTTTTGAGTAATAAGTCAGCATTCACCACCATTTTCTCCACTTTTTCTTGCAACGGAGTTAACTTTTCTGCAACAAGATCAGTCAATCCTTTTTTAACCGCACTTTTCAAAGTATCGCCATTGACAGCCAGATTTTTATCGTCAAAATTTGGAATGATTTGGATTTGTTTACCACCGATTAAACCAGGCTCATAAATAGCTACGATACTCGATTTAGAAAAAGGAAAACCACTTTTTACTTGAAGTTCAACTACTAATTTTCCGGTGGTATTTTGCAATTTTATTTTTGAAACTTTACCAACAACCAAACCATTAATTGTAACAGGTGCGTTCGATGCCAAACCTTCTACATTATCGTATTCGACGTAGATAATTTTGTATTCATTTAATAAATCTCTTCCTTTTAAATAGCTATAACCCCAAATAAATAACGCTATGGACGAAAGAACTAATATTCCAGTTTTAATCTCTTTAGTAATTTTCAATTTCAGATATTTTGTACAAATTTAAAATAAAACTTTGGTTAATGTAGCATTAATTGGTAGCTTCTTTAACAGGAATTTTTTTTCCGTTTTTAAAAGCAATTAAAAAAGCAGAATCGTATCCTTTTGATTTTGCATCCGATAAATATTTCTTCGCTTCAGAATAATCAGATGTTTGTCCGTAAGTATATTTATATATGGTTCCATTAAAATCAGAATCAATATTTTTCAGACCTTTAAAATTGCTTGGTTCTAAATCCATTTTCTTACTACTTGCAGCAATTTGAACTTTAAAAACAACCCCGGTTTCATTTTGAACTTCTTTTACTACTTCTCTAACAGGTTCTTTTTTGATTTCTTTCTTTACCTCTTTAATAGGCTCTTTTTTAATTACTTCTGCAATAATTTTTTCTTCTTTTTTAACAGGAGTTGTTGTGTCTTTAGAAAGTTTTTCTACTATTTTCTTAGAAGGTCTGTCTTCGTCGTTATTATTTGAACCATTTCCGAAATACTCTTTTTTGTAACTTTTAATCGCTTCCGCAATAGCATTTGCAATTTTATCTTGACCTTCTTCCGAGTCTAATATAGCTCCTTCAGTTGGGTTTGAAACAAATCCTGTTTCAATCAAAACTCTTGGCATATAGGCTTTATGCAAAACCATATAAGGTGCTTGTTTTACCCCGCCACCTCTAATTTTTTTTCCTAATCCAGAAAAAGAATCTTCTATTTTTGCAGCCAATGAAATACTATTATTCAAAAAATCCTCTTGCATTAATGTCAATCCAATTAACGTTTCAGGAGAACTTGGGTCATATCCTTCATATTTTTTTTTGTAATCTTTTTCCAAAGTTACCACCTCATTTTCACTTTTTGCAACCGCCAAACTCGATGCGTTTTTAGTCATCCCCATCACATACGTTTCAGTTCCATCAGCAACAGTATTTTTATTTGCATTGCAATGAATAGAAACAAAAATATTAGCATCTACCCTATTTGCAATGTTTGCTCTTTCAATAAGACCAATGAAAACATCTGTTTTACGAGTGTAATTTACTTCAAAATCCGATTCGTCTTCTAATATTTTTCCTACTTTTAAAACAATTCCTAATGCGATGTTTTTTTCTACATGACCATTATAAACTGCACCAAAATCGTGTGCTCCGTGACCAGCATCTAATGTAATTTTGAATTTTTTACTTTGGCTAAAGCCTGAAATTGAAACTGCAACTAATCCTATGATAGTTAGGAATTTAATTTTATTTTTTATGTACATAAATATATAAAGTTAATTTTATTAGAACCTTGGGGCTATAAATTTATTATTTGACTATTTTTGACCGAAAATTATGTGTAGTTTTGAAACTTCAATAACTAAGCCATATTTTTACAAAAATAGCATTTAAACCTTTGCATACAAACTTATTTAATATCGTTTTATTAGCTTTTTTCCTAACAATAGGATCTGCTAAGTCGTATTCTCAAGATTTACCGAAAAAAACTACCGAAATCACTCCAAAAAATGAACCAAAAACATTAAATGTCAATGTAAAAGATTTGGTGAAAGTTTCAGATACGATTAAAAAAGACACGCTTAAAACTAAAAAAGCACTACTTGAAGGCAAAATTAAAAGAACAGCTGTTGGTTATGAAAAAATAAATCAGAAGAAAAAACAGATGACTTTGTATGATAAAGCCGAGTTATACTATCAAGATATTGAATTGAAAGCTGGAATTATCGTAATGGATTATGAGAAAAACGAAATTTATGCTGGACGTTTAAAAGATTCAACAGGAAAATACACGCAATTACCTAATTTCAAACAAGGAACAAATGTTATTGAACCCGATTCCATTCGATTTAATTATAAAACAAAAAAAGCCTTAGTTTGGAATTCCAGAACCGAGCAAAATGATTTTAGAATTAAAGCTGAAGTTACAAAAAGAGAAAATGATTCCGTATATTTTATGAAACGTGCTCGTTTTACAACTTCAAAAGATATTGACAATCCCGAATATTATTTCCAAACAAGTAAAGTTAAATTTGTACCCGGAAAAAAAGTTGTAGTTGGATTTACCCACATGGTTATTGCGAATGTTCCTACACCAATTGTATTACCATTTGCATTCTTTCCAATGTCTGAAACCAGCCAATCGGGAATTATAATGCCTACTTTCAACGACACACGATTGCGAGGATATTCACTTCAAAATGGCGGTTATTATTTTGCATTAAGCGATAATTATGATTTGGCCCTTTTAGGAGATTATTATACCAATGGAAGTTATGCGCTTCGAGGAGAATCAGCTTATGCCAAGCGATATAAATATAGAGGTAACGTAAACATTCGTTTTGAAAACCTAATTACCAGTGAAAGAGGCTATCCAGATTACTCAAAAAGTAATATCTATAATATTCAATGGTCGCATTCTAAGGATCAAAAATCAAATCCAAATTCTCGTTTTTCAGCTTCTGTAAATTTAGGAAGTAGTACTTATTTTCAGCAATCTATCAATCAAATAAATAATAATTCAAGATTAAATAACACGTTAAGTTCTTCTGTTTCGTATTCAAAAACATTCAATTCTATTCCTCAGGTAAACATGTCATTGAGTGCGACACATTCTCAAAACACGCAAACAAAATCGATAAATATGACTTTACCTTCACTTCAAGTGAGCGTAGATCGTATCTTCCCATTTGCACCTAAAGACGGCGCTAAAAAGGGATTTTTCAAGAATATAAATTTGCAATATTCTTTAAAAGCTGATAATCGAATTCAAACAACGGATGAATTTTTCTTTAAACCTCAAATGTTTACAGATGCAAAATCAGGATTGCAACATTCAATTCCGTTGAGTACTAATTTTAAAATATTCAAATATTTCAGTGCTTCTACAACTTTAAATTACAATGAAGTATGGTATTTAAAAACTAACAAAAAGAGTTTTGATGTTCAAACCAATAAAGTTATCGATACTGATGTAAATGGTTTTGATGCTTTTAGAACCTATTCATTTAGTTCAAGTTTAGGAACTACAATATATGGAACATTCAATTTTGGTGATAAAAAAATCATTCAATCCATACGTCACGTAATGCGTCCATCGGCTTCATTTAGCTACACCCCAAGTTTTGAAAAATATTTTGACACTTATGCCTCCGATGGAAGTGGAACTATTATAAAAGAATATACTCGTTTTGAGAAAGGAATTTATGGCGCTCCTGGACTAGGAAATTCAAAAGTGGTAAGTTTCGATTTAAGCAATACTTTTGAAGCTAAAGTTAGAGATAAAGATTCAACAAAGACTGAGGCGAAGAAAATAATGTTGTTAAATAACTTGAATTTCCATACTGATTATAATGCGACTTCTGACTCCCTTAGATGGTCACCAGTTAGAATTAGTGGTGGAACGACTCTATTTAACAATAAGATGAATGTGAATTTTGGAACCACATTAGATCCTTATGCAATTGACAATTCAGGAAGAAGAGTTAATACATTTAATATAAATAATGGTGGTAGTTTATTTAGAATGACTAGTTCTAATATGACTTTAAATTATTCATTATCGAGTAAAGATGGTAATGATAAAGACAAGAAAAATGATCAAGGAGAACGTAATGGCGGACGTTCAGATGATTTATATGGAACCAACACCGATTTCAGCGACCGAAGAAAAAGTCAGTTTAACGATAAGGATAAGAAAGATGATAAAGTTACTGAATTTTTCAAATCTGAATTACCATGGGATTTAACTATGGCTTATTCGCTAACTTATAGCAATAACAATAGAGAAAATAAGATAATTGGAAATACGTTGAGCCTTTCAGCAAATGTAGATTTGACTCCTAAATGGAAAATTGGAGCTTCCTCTGGATATGATTTTGTGCAACACGGAGTAACTTATACGCAACTTCGATTTGAACGCGATTTATTGAGTTGGAGAATGGATTTCAACTGGCAACCCTTTGGAAATAATGCTTTTTGGGGTTTCTTTATTGGAATAAAATCCAGTGTGTTGAGTGATATTAAATGGGAAAAAAGAACAACTGCTGACAAACAATTACGATAAAAATATATGAAAACAATAATTTATACCCATAAAGCTCCTGCACCAATTGGACCTTATAACCAAGCGGTTTTAGTTGATAATACACTTTACACTTCTGGGCAAATCGCTTTGAATCCGGCAACTATGGAATTAGTTTTGGATACTATTGAAATAGAAACGACACAAGTAATGGAAAATATGAAAGCGGTTCTTGAAGCTGCTAATATGACTTTTGCAGATGTTGTAAAAAGCAGTATTTTCATTTCAGATATGAATGATTTTGCCAAAATAAATACTATTTACGGAAGTTATTTTGATGAAAAAACCGCTCCCGCAAGAGAAACGGTTCAGGTAGCAAAACTACCTAGAAATGTAAATGTTGAAATTTCTATGATTGCGATTAAGTAAAATATAAAAATTGAAATTCAATCAAATGCTGATAATTTTAAATAGTTACACAAAAGAAACTCTTTTGCATTAGTAAAACGCAGGTTTATTTCGTCTCACAATCCATTTCCAAATTTCAATCCACAATACAGAAACTAAAGCAATCAGAGAGCAAATTCCAATTTCATAAGCGTTTAAAGGCACTACCATAAAGAAATTTGACACGGGTGTAACATTTAAAATTAGTGTCAAAAGCAAAAGTGTAATTACATTTATTAATACCATCATATTGTTTTTATTTCGAAGTGAAGTGAAAACTGAATAATAAAAGGAACGGTTCACTAAGGATAAAATGATGTTTGCAAAAATCAAAGTGGTGAATGCCATTGTTCTGGTTTTGAATTCGTCGCCGCCATTTTGAATGCTATATTGATACACAAATAAAACTCCCAACCCAATGATTAGCCCTTGAATGATACTGATTAATTTTTCATTTAATGTCAAAAATGCTGAGGTCAATTTTCGTGGCGGTTGTTTCATACTATTCTTTTCAGAAGCTTCATTTTCATAAACTATCGTACACATTGGTCCCATTATAATTTCAAGAAAAATCACGTGAATTGGTGTGAAAATATCGGGGTATTTCCATCCTAAAAATAAGGGCATCGAAACCGTTATTACAATTGGAATGTGAATTGAAATAATGTACCGAATTGCTTTTTTTAAATTTGTATAAATGCGCCTTCCTTCAGCCAAAGCCACAACCATTTTAGACAAATCATCGTCCGTTAGAATTAAATCGGCAGCCGTTTTTGCAATTTCAGTTCCTTTTTTTCCCATTGCAATTCCAATGTGTGACGCTTTCAATGCGGGCCCATCATTCACACCATCGCCAACCATTGCTACCACTTG
>CANIFM010000125.1 GCA_947466955.1 Bacteroidota bacterium | reverse complement strand
GGAAATATTTCGGGTTGTATTACGGTTTGTGCAGAAATGAATCCCAAAATTACGCACCTTCGACACAATCAAGGTTGGGTAAATGAAATCATTGACGATTTAGATGAATTGGTCAAAAGAGTTACTTTGGCGAAAGCCAATAAAGAAATTGTTTCCATTGCCTATCTCGGAAACAGCGTAGAAGTTTGGGAAAAATTTGATAAAGAAAACATTCATATTGATTTGGGAAGCGATCAAACTTCCTTGCATAATCCGTGGGCTGGCGGTTATTATCCAGCGGGAATTTCATTTGAAGATGCCAATTTAATGATGGCTGAAAATCCTAAACTGTTCAAAGAAAAAGTGCAAGAATCATTGCGAAGACATGCAGCGGCAATCAACAAACACAATGCAAAAGGAACGTATTTCTTTGATTATGGAAATGCTTTTTTATTGGAAGCTTCTCGTGCTGGTGCAGATGTTATGGCTAAAAATGGAATTGATTTCAAATATTCGAGTTACGTACAAGATATTATGGGTCCAATGTGTTTTGATTATGGATTTGGTCCTTTCAGGTGGGTTTGTGCCTCTGGAAAACCAGAAGATTTAGCCAAAACAGATGCCATTGCATGTCAAGTTTTAGAAGAAATGATGCTACATTCACCAATGGAAATACAGCAACAAATGGCGGATAATATTCATTGGATTAAAGGAGCGCAGGAAAATAAATTGGTCGTGGGTTCACAAGCTCGAATTTTATATGCAGATGCCGAAGGACGTGTGAAAATTGCCGAAGCATTCAACCAAGCAATTGCAAATGGAGAAATTGAAACTGTCATTTTGGGACGTGATCATCATGATGTATCAGGAACTGATTCGCCTTATCGTGAAACCTCAAATATTTATGACGGTTCTCGATTTACGGCGGATATGGCGATTCAAAATGTCATTGGCGACAGCTTTCGTGGTGCCACTTGGGTTTCTATCCACAATGGTGGTGGCGTAGGTTGGGGCGAAGTAATTAATGGTGGATTTGGTATGGTTCTTGATGGAAGTAAAGAAGTGTCAAAGCGCTTACAATCAATGCTTTTCTGGGATGTAAACAACGGAATTTCAAGACGAAGTTGGGCACGAAATGAAGGCGCTATTTTCGCAATTAAAAGAGCAATGGAAGCCGAACCATTACTAAAAGTTACCCTTCCAAATCTTGTTGACGATTCTTTATTTTAGTTGAAATAACAAATTAGTATTCAATTTATAAATTCAAATAATCATGAAAGCAATAAAAATTATTCCGGTATTTATGCTCCTAATTTTGAGTTCTTGTAGCTCTGTTAGAGTCAATTCAGATTATGATAAAAACGTAGATTTCAGTCAATATAAAACATACGCTTTTCAAAAAAGTGGCGTTGACAAAGTTCAAATTTCCGACTTAGACAAAAAAAGAATTCTAAGAGCAATTGATGTTGAAATGACCAAAAAAGGATTTACAAAAAGTGAAACCCCAGATTTATTAGTTAATATTTTCACTAAGGAAAGAGAACAAATAGATGTAAACCAATACAATACAAGTTGGGGATATGGCTGGGGTTATGGTTGGAATCCTTATTTATGGGGCGGACAAACGTATGTAACTTCGTCCACAGAAGGCACGCTTTTCATCGATTTGATAGATGCTAAGAAAAAAGAACTTGTTTGGCAAGGTGAAGGCGAAGGCTACTTAACAAAAGTTCGAAGCGAAAAAGAAGCCAGAATTAATGAATTTGTATCCAAAATATTAGCCCAATTTCCACCAGAAAAAAAAGAATAAAGATTTTAATTCTATTTAAATACTCATTCTAAATTCTTCAATTACTAGATTGGCTTTTCCAAAATCCACTTCTTGGATAAAAACTTCAACTGCTAAATCTGAATTCCCAAATCCAGCTAATCGAGCAGATTGGATATTATTTTTAAGAACCGTATTCACGCCTATTGATTCGATTTTTTGTTGTAAAGATTGTGCTAAAATTTCACTTCCTGAAAATATTTTCATTAATCCCATAATGGATATTTATAATTATTAAGTTTTTATAAGGGTATGATTTGAACTACTAAGAAGTTTTTACTTAATAATCTTCACTTTTACTAGATCGTTTATACCTACGGTGATGATTTTTGGATCTTATCTTTTTAGATTTCTTCTTACTCCATTTTTTAATTTCAAAATAAAATTTCACAGATATAAAAATAAATATAATGACTCCAATTACAAAGAGAATTACATCATAAAAATCAGTAAAAAAATCTTTTTCCATAAATGATTAAGTAGAAATTATCATTACGTAAAATTAATAAAAATAATCAATACATTAAATGTTGTTTTGATTTATTTTTCCACTCCGCTTGATTTTCATATTCTACAAAGAATATTTTTAAGTCGGCTTGATTTTCATATTTCACAAAATAAATTTTCTTTTTGGCTTGGTTGGCATATTTAGTAAAAAACCATTTGCCATTATTTTGTCCCGCTTGGTTTTCATACTTCACCTTATAGACTTTCAAATCGGCTTGGTTTTCATAATCAACAACAAACACTTTTACGTCGGCTTGATTTTCATATTCTACCGAAAAAACCTTTTGCGCTTTGCAAACAGAAACTGAAGAAAAAACTAAAATTAAAGACCAAATTATATTTTTCATTTTGCTTTTTATTAAGGTTAAATATCAAAATTAAACATACTTTTTTAATGCGTTTTAAAATCTAAATTTTATCAAAATTAAATTGAAAATCAAGTTCGTTTCTAAACCACAATTGCCCTTCAAAAACTTCTAATTGACAATCAAAATTATTGGTATATAAACCGCCAGTTCCAAGTCCTTGAGGCATATTATTTTGCTGTAAAAAAGTCCATTGTGCAATTGCATTTAATCCAATATTACTTTCTAATGCAGACGTAATCCACCATTTTATTTTGTGCTTTTCAGCCAACTCAATCCATTCTTTTGTTCCTCGAAAACCACCTACAAAACTCGGCTTCAAAATAATGTATTGCGGCTTAATTTTGATTATCAAATCTTCTTTATCAGCTAAGGAAAACACTCCTATAAGCTCTTCGTCTAAAGCAATTGGAATTGGTGACGTTTTACACAGCTCTGCCATCCTGTCAGTATTGTTTTTTGGTATAGGTTGCTCAATGCTATGTAATTTAAATCCAGATAATTGATTTAATTTATTTAAAGCTGTACTTATATCAAAAGCACCATTTGCATCGACTCTAATTTCTACTTGTTCGGGTGTGAAATGTTGGCGAATAAAACCCAATAAACGCAATTCTTCCTCGAAATTTATAGCGCCAATTTTCAGTTTTATACAATGGAAACCTTCAGCTAATTTTTCTTCGATTTGTTGCTTCATAAAAGCTTCATTTCCCATCCAAACTAAACCATTAATCGCAATCGATTTTGTGCCATTTGTAAAGTCAGATGGAAAGAGTAAAAACGGGTTGGAACTTGACAAAGATTGGGACGCCATTTCGACACCAAATTGTATCGAAGGAAACTCAATTAAGGCTTCCCAAAGCGCATCAATTCCGAGGTGAATATTGTCACAAGTCCACGCTAATTTTTCTTCGTAATCGGGTCTGTCGTCGCAACTCAAACCACGAAGAATTCCACACTCCCCTATTCCTTTTTTACCGTCCTTTTCAAGCACAATAAACCAAGTTTCTTTCTCGGTCATAATACCTCGAGAAGTTCCAGATGGACGTTTGAAATTAAGTATGTATTTGTGAAATGTTGCTTTCAAAATTGATTTTTTAATTAGATAGTAACCTTAAAACTCTATCGAAATCATCGCTTATTAATCCTGCTTTTTGGAACGAATCGAAGTCAGATTTTACTTTTTGAGACCAACTCAAACTGTCGGAAACGTTTTGTAATTGGTATTTTTTATAGATTATTTTGGCTTCTTTATAATTGTCATTTAGCAAATAAGCGTGTGCTAAATTCAGTTTTGTAAGCAATTCAGAAGTGTCTAAAGTTTCCCCAATTTTCAAATATTTAATCGCTTTTCCGAATTGTTTGGTATAAATATAGTTGATTCCAATTGCATTATAATCGGAAACCGAGCCTTTTCCTGAACTGATGATGGGCAACAAAAGCGCAATTGCATCTCCATATTTCCCTTGATTTGTAGCTTCTGTTGCTTGGTTTCTGTTGGTTTCGTTTATTGCGTTAGAAGTCCCCGATTCCGTTAAACACGCTTCACTATTAGATTTAAAAACATTCGCTTTTTCAATATCCATTAGGCTTTGAAATTCCTGAAATTTATAGGATTTTTGGATTTTTTCTAATTGGCAAACGCAATATTCATCGGATGTTTTTAGATTTTTAGCAATTGCGGTTGTTTTACATTGGGAAAGTACCGCTTTTCTATTTTTTAGATTCCAACCTCTACTTAATTTAATATCAACCCAAGGAACGATTTCTAATATTATCCGTTGGTTTAGAAGCCAGTTTTTACTTAGAAATGCAAACCATAAATTGGTTGTATTGGGCTGCAAACAAGCTGATTTATCTACAGAAAGTACTTTGGCATCTTTATTTACGGCGTTGTTCTGTATCAAGCAAGCTTTGTCGGTTTTTCCGTTATTTTTGTAGGCTGTAGCCAATGCATTCGTGGTGAAAATTGCATATTGGCATTTGTCGTCACCTGAAACTTTAGAAAGTAAAAATAGTGCGCCAGCTGAACCTTGGCTGATTCCTGTGGGATCGGGAATTGCTTTTAATACAGATGCCAAACTATTGGCAAGTTGTTGGTTTTCGTCTAAAACGGTAATTCTATAAACGATTTCGGTGGTTCCGACTGGAAAATCTTCCGATTTTACTACAATTCTGTCTCTTGCGTTTACAACAATTTCTTTGTTGGTTGCTCGGTCTTTATCCCAAAATCCGTCTTGCTGTGCAAAGGAATTTAGCGATAAAAGCATTAAAAAGAATACCCATTTATATTGTTTGTTCATATTGAAATATCGTATTGTGAATTACTATAAATTGATTTTAGGAATCAAAATTAGGATTAATTACTGAAATCATAGCCCCGATTGCAGTGAAAATCGTTTTTGTGAAAATCCTATTTTTTTGTTGCGCTTGCAGAACGACCAAAGGAAGTTCCTGCAAGGGCTTACAAAAAATGGATTTTGCAAAAACGATTGAAACGGAAAGCGGGAAATAGCTCCAAAAAATAATTGAGATTTCCTTCCTTATAATGTATTATAATTCGATGCTCTCGCCGATTTTTAAGAGCATTAAATCTTTGCCTTTATCGAAGAATTTTTTGATGGATTGTTCGTGATTTATTTCGATGAAACCGAATGTATCGTAGTGATAGCCGAGGATTTTGTCGCATTCTACGAAATCGGAAGCGATGATTGCGTCGTCGATATCCATTGTGAAATTGTTGCCGATGGGTAGGATTGCTAAGTCGAGTTTGGTGCGCATCGGGATGAGTTTCATATCCATTGTGAGGGCTGTGTCGCCTGCAATATAGATGTTTTTGTGTTCGCCTTCGATGACAAAACCGCCTGGATTTCCGCCGTAACTTCCGTCGGGAAAAGAACTGGAATGGATTGCATTTACGAATTTTACGGTGCCAAAATCGAATTTCCAACTTCCGCCGTGGTTCATTGGATGCGATTTTAATCCTTTTTTGCTGTAATGTCCAGCGATTTCTGCATTGGAAATTATGATGGCGTTGGTGCGTTTTGCAATTGCTTCGACATCGAAAATATGGTCTTGATGGGCGTGTGTTAGCAAAATATAATCGGCTTTTAGGGCGTGAATATCAATGTGAGAAGCTTTTGGATTTGCCGAAATATAAGGGTCAACGATAATAAATTTCCCAGCAATTTCAATACCTAACGAAGCGTGACCATAGAATGTGATTTTCATTTTTATGAAATTTAAATGTTAAATATAAAATTAAATGCTTCTTATCTTCCTCCCATAAACAAGTTTACAAAAATGTCTTGGAAGAAGAAAATCAAACTTAACGACAACAAAACGGATAATGCGAAGGTGCTTAACGCCACTTTTTTCAATTCGGGGTCTAATTCTTTAGGATTTTTATTTTTATAAACAGTTACAAGGTGCTTTATCAAAGGAATAAATGCCAAAACATAAATATATTGGTCGATATTGAAATCTTTGAAATAGGAAAATTCCAAAACCAAAATCATAGCAGAAATCACCAAAAAATAATGATAAACTTTTGCTTTTTCACCGCCCATTTTGACAACTAAAGTATTTTTATTTGACTTTCTATCGGATGCTTCGTCGCGCATATTATTGAGATTTAAGACTGCTACACTCAAAAATCCGATGGCGGTTGCGGGCAATAATAAGAACCAATCCATTTCTTTGGCAAACATAAAATAGATTCCGAGTGTGCTAACCAATCCAAAGAATAGGAACACGAATAAATCTCCGTAACCTCTATATCCATAGGCGGAATTACCAACAGTATATCGGATTGCGGATGCAATTGCTAAAATTCCAAGTCCTAAATAAAATAATGAAAACCCTAAATTATGGTCTTTGAAAGCGACATAAATCAGTAAAATTGCTGAAATTAATGTCAATATTGAGGTAATCACCAAAGCGCGTTTCATAGCTGCAGGGGTAATTACGCCGCTTTGAATGGCACGTTTTGGTCCTACACGATCTTCGTTATCAGTTCCTTTTATTCCATCGCCATAATCATTGGCAAAATTGGATAATATTTGCAATCCTAAAGTGGTAGAAAGTGCAAAAATGACAATTTTCCAATTGAACATCGATTGCGACATTGCGTAAAAACTTCCCACAATTATGCCCGAAACCGACAATGGCAATGTTCTTAATCGAGCAGCTTGAATCCAATGTTTCATTTTTTTTGTTTAATCGTTTAATTGTTTATTCGTTTAATTGTTCAATCTTATATTTGAGATTGTCAACTGCGACTGAATACTAAATACTGAACACTCCTTTAAGGCAACCATTTTTTCTCAAAATTCGGTTTTCGCTTTTCAAGGAAAGCATTTCGTCCTTCTTTTGCTTCTTCAGTCATATATGCCAATCGAGTGGCCTCACCAGCAAATACTTGTTGTCCCACCATTCCGTCATCGGTTAAATTCATAGCGAATTTTAGCATTTTTATGGATGTTGGTGATTTTTGAAGTATTTCCTGTGCCCATTCAAAAGCGGTATTTTCCAATTCATCGTGAGGAATTACGGCATTAACCATTCCCATATCCATTGCTTCTTGAGCGGAATAATTTCTACCCAAAAAGAAGATTTCACGTGCTTTTTTCTGACCCACCATTTTAGCTAAATAAGCAGAACCATAACCGCCATCAAAACTCGTTACGTCTGCATCTGTTTGTTTGAAAATAGCGTGTTCTTTACTTGCCAAAGTCAAATCGCAAACCACGTGCAAACTGTGACCGCCACCAACTGCCCAACCTGGGACAACTGCAATTACTACTTTTGGCATAAACCGAATGAGACGTTGCACTTCCAAAATATTCAAACGGTGTTGCCCGTCATCGCCAACATATCCTTGATGTCCACGAGCGTTTTGATCGCCACCGCTACAAAATGAATAGATTCCATCTTTTGGCGAAGGCCCTTCTGCAGAAAGCAAAACAACGCCAATGGACGTATCTTCTTGCGCATCGTAAAATGCTTGGTACAATTCTGATGTAGTTTTTGGTCGGAATGCATTTCTAACATCTGGTCGATTGAATGCTATTCTGACAACTCCATTGCATTTTTTGTAGGTTATATCTTCAAACTCTTTAACCGTTTTCCAGTCTATGGTATTCATAATTGAACTATTTTAGTGTAAAATTAAGGCATTTTTTACTTTTTATAGCACGTTCAAATAAATAAAAGTAAGTCTAAAG
>CANIFM010000124.1 GCA_947466955.1 Bacteroidota bacterium | reverse complement strand
ATTGAAAATTCCATCTTGATTGTCATCACATTGTCTTGAAATTGTTACGGCATGAGCAAACGGCAATGTTTCTACGTTTACCGTTACAAATGGACCTAATCCATAACAAGCATTTGTTACATCGCTATCCACTCGAACCCAAATATTTTGAGTTGTGGGATAGCCAATGTTTCTATAATTTACTAAATCGGTTATTCGATTTGTTTCAGATAAAGCATCGGTTTGGTTTCTATAGTATTTTATATTATAAACTCCTGTACTTGGCAAGAGCGACCTGATTGTTGCTTCAGTGGAACTTATGTCAAAACTTGAAACCCCGTCTCTATTGTTATTGTTAATAGTATTGAAACCATATAAATCTAATAAATCATCACAAACTTTAGGGATTTGTATATTGAAGGTAGATGGAATATTCGTTGCTAATACTTTTAAAGTCAATTTAGCAACTCTATAACAGCCATTAGAATTTGTAACTCTTGTCCAAATATCCATTTGAGATGGTGTTGTATTTTGAAAAGCTATTTCATTTGTAATTAAATCATAAGGAGGATTTGCATTTGCTCCAGCAAAGGAAGTATAATAAGTAAAAACTTCATTGGCGTGATTAGAAGATATTTGAGAATTATTTACGGTTAAATTAAATGATGTAATAGCATCTAAATTGTCATCACATTGTACTATTGAAATATCATTTACTGTAGGTAATGAATTTACAACCAAATTAAATGAGGTGACCAAATGACAACCTGACGCAATAATTGTAAGTCTTACCCAAATAACCGTGTTGCCAGAATTAATCGTTGTAATTGCGCTTTGTCCTAAATCGGCATCATTTTGATTACTATGATAAGTAACATTTATCCCAGTTTGAGTTCCTAAAACTTCATTTGTTTTGGTAGTCAAATCAAATGTTACGCTGCCATTTGTATCGTTTCCGTCTGAATTATCATCACATTTTACAAAATCTGAAATGGTGTTTATAATTGGAACAACAGAATTATTAACAGTAATTGAAGCATAAACAGCTGCACAAGAACCAGTTGCAGGAAATGAATAGGAATAGATTCCACTTACATCAGCCGCAGGATTAAAAATTCCCGTTCCAGAAGCTAATGCTGGCGACCAAGTTCCCCCAATATCCGCAGTGGATCCAAGTAAAGCAAATAAATCATAAGAAGGAGTTGTTACACATGAAGAAGTTGAACTACTTACTCCAGCTTTTTTTGGTTGTTGAATTGTAACATTAACTTTAACACTTATGGTTGTTAATGAAGTATTGCAAGACTTTGTAAAAGTATAAATATATTCACCAGGAATATTAATTGCAGGATCAAAAACATTACCATTTAAAGGTGTTCCGCCCGAAGGAATTGTCCATGTTCCACCAGTTCCAGGGTTTCCATTTATAATTTCAAATAAATCTTGAGTACTGTTTGAACAAACGGTTACATCAGTGTCTTTTGGATTACTTCCAAAACCAGAATAATAACCTGCAAAACCAGATGCTGTTCCTAGAAATCCAAAAACACCAACTGCTAAAGGTCCAGTTGAAACAACATTTGCATCGCCTGTAATATTTAAAATTTTATAGGATACCCAATCAGAATTTCCTAATACAACCTGTGCTTGAGAGCTTGGAATTACACTACCATTTACAGTTAAGATTGAAGATGAATAAGTCAAGATCATTAAATCGGCAGTATATAAAGTACTTCCAATTTTATTTACAAATGGGATTTTAACTGAGTTTTGAAAAAAACAACTTAATGGAGGAATAAAATTTAAGCCTGAAGAAGCTGTACTCGCACCACCACCTAGAAATTGGTAAGCAAATACAGGTTTGCTAGTTTTAACATAAATATTTTTATTATTTGTTGTTCCTTGATAATAAGAGTTTGGAACCAAATAATATTGTCCTGCATTAATTGTTGTAATTGGAGTAGTCATATCATTAATAAAAATAGCTGTTCCATTTTCGTTAGCTACAATTAATGGATTTTCCATTGATGACAAACCATTCCCTTCAATAAAAACATATTCTGTACCAATTTGTGACGCGGAAACAATTTGATCTAATGTTAAATCAGCTTTATTTTGTTCAATTCCTCCAAGTGCATTTCCAGTATTTACTGCAATTGGTTTACTTGAAGTAATTAAAGCACCAATGATTCCGTCTAAATTTGCTGTTACATCGCTATTTCCACTAAATACAATACTTTGACCAGTATTTAATGTAAAAGTTTGACTGTCTGAAGTAATATCTCCAGTGCCAGAAGTAAAAACAACATCAGTATTATAGCCTGATAAAGTTACTGTGGTATTGTTTTCAGTTGCCATGACACTAGCTACAAAATTTTTCCTATTGTCTTGTGTTTCATTAATCAAACCTGCTAATCTAAAACTTGTTCCAATACCAGGCCTTCCTTTAGAAATGATTGTTTCTGCATGATTTACAGCTCTCATTCTAAAACTAACATAAAAATCTTTGCTTCCTTCAAGAATTAATCCCTTGTCGGAAACAACAACATTGACATCGCTAAGGTCTAAAAACATAGTTGTTGGTTGTCCATTTCCAATAGTAATCACAACAGGTGTTGCTGCTGATAATGAAAAAGGAGAACCCGCTAAAGGAGTTCCGCTTCCATCAGTAACTGTAACTAAAAACGGAGTTGTTTCTGCAGTTGATAAATAGGCGTATTGGTCTTCTATTTGTGTTTCATCTCTAGAATGCAAAGGCGGAATCCAATGTTTATTACTTAATTGAGAGAATGAAATTAAAGAGTGTAAAAATAAAAACAATAAGGCTGATTTTTTCATATAAATTTCAAAATGTGTAAAAGTAGTTTTTTTATCTCAAAAGTGCAAAATGCCCCTTGATAATTCGTTTGTTATCCAAAATAATGGTAAACCAAAAATCGTTTGCTGGGATTGGCTGTCCATTATAGGTGCCGTCCCAACCGTTTCCTTTTGGATTTACTTGTGTTATTAATTTGCCATATCTGTCAAAAATATAAAGCAACATATTTGCATATTTAGCACTATTTTTTATTTTCCAAAAATCATTAAAACTGTCTCCGTTTGGAGTGAAAAACCTTGGATAATCCAAAACATAAATTTGAGTTTGGATTGGTACACCGCAACCATTTAATTCCTTTATATGTACTAAATAATCTCCTTCAAGGACATTTATAAAATACGGACTGTTTTGATAATGAACTCCATCAAGTGAGAATTCATATACTCCAATTCCAGTATAATTGATTAATACCGAATTTTCATTTCCTAAAAAGTCATTAATATCCACAGAAGTTATTGTTCCGACTCCCGAAGCTATTGCTATAAATTTTTTGGTGGCGATACATCCTTGCGCATTAGACGCGGTTACGGTATAATTTCCTGCGGTTGCGATTGAAGTAAATGAAGTCATCGCCCCATTGCTCCATATATAACTCGAAAAACCATTTGAAACAGCAATTCTCTTCGGATTTCCATCACATAAATAAACGGTTTCGTCATTGAAATTTGCGGGAGTAAATACACTTACTTTTATTTTTATTGGAGTAATCCCAAAACAATCAGGACCATTTACAATTCGAGCATATATAATTTGTTCGTTTACAGTTGTATTGGTATAATTATTTGGTAACGGATTATTTTGTAAAACAGCGTCATTTGCAGTTATATAATATTCTACAACAAGTCCTATGGGCAATCCAGATAAAATTTGTGGGGTTGCATCTGTATTTAAGTTAAATGTGTTAAAACCATCTTGATTGGAATCGGAATCACATTTTATAATAGGATTTTGCGTGGCAATCGGATTATTTGCAATTTGAAGATTTACGGTTGCAAAAGCTGCACATCCAAATTGATTAGAAACTTTTCCGTAAACGGTATTTGTTGTTAGATTTTGATAATTTGTAGGATTTGGAATCGGATTTATATCCGTTATATTTTTATAAAATACTGGTGTGCTCAATTGTGAATTACCACCTGTGATGATAGTGTTCACTTTTGTTAAATCAAATGTTGTAAAACCATCATTATTGTCATCACATTGCACCAAAATAGCATTTGTCAATACAGGTTTAGCACTGTATTCAATGGTAACTTCTCCAGTTGCCACACAAGCTGTTCCGTTTATTGTGATTTCAACTTTGTAAACTCCAGTATCTGTAACGGTGTAAATGGGTGTTGTAATGCCAGTTGAAATCCCATTTCTGAACCATAAATAGGTATTTGAACCAGGAATTGTTCCGTTTAAATCGTAAGTTTCTCCAGCACAAATCGGATTATTTGTGGCAATCAATTTATTTTCACCTAAATCGGCACCAACATTAAAACTATTTCCCCCAAGGAAAATGGCTGAATCATATTGGGGATTTGTTTCGTCAGCAATTACTAATTTAATATGGTAAGTTGTACCTGGGATTACTGCAGATTTCGCTTTCATTACAACAGTTTGCCCATTGAAATTTATAGGGGAATTTACGCCGTTGTAACTTCCAAAATACGTTTCATTTATTGCTGGGCAACTTCCTGAAATATCAGGATGAACGGTGGTAACTTTTACAGGAACGGTAGTATTTGGAACTAATGCTAAGTTTTGATAGGGATCTGAACTTCCTGCAATTTTCAGTAAAAAAGCAAATCCATCTGAATACGTGCAAGGCGCAGTTCCGTGATATTCTTCGGAAGCAAATAAATAATCAAAGCTAATTGCACTTGTAAGTGGTGTAAAATCGAATTCTAAAATTGTTGCATTTGAGGTGTTTGAAATATTTAACGCTTGGTTTAAATCAGAATCTCCAATCCAGCCATTTGCAGTTTCACTTAAAATAGCAGCATTTGGACCTTGAGTAGAAACGGCTTTACTAGTACTCAAAACAATTCCATCTGTAAATGGAAATCCACTTGTGCCAGAATTAAAATAGCCGTAACTATTTTGTCCTGTTCCAAAATTACCACCACTTACCGAAAAATTAGAAACTCCAGCACAAGGGCTATTATTTACCAATACATTTTGAACCAATTGTTGTGCAGAATACGTATCGTCAACTTGAATATACTGCGCATTCATTGCCCACGAAAAGCAAAAAAATATAATAAAAAAAATGCACTTGGGACTAAACTTCATAACCCCGCAAAGATACTATAAATCTCGTTTTTTAAGTAATTTGTATGACATTAACATAAAAATAACAGTCCATGCTAAAACAATTAAAATGGCTGTGAAATGAACGCTGTAGTCTTTACCATTTCCTGCGCCACCAATTGCAGTTTGAATATTTTTAACAACTGATAGTCTCGAAAAAGGCTCAATTATTAAATTGCTCATCGATTCTAAAGGAAGAAATTGCGTAATATTTTCAGCCGTTTTACCTTCAGGAAATACTTTGAAACTTAAAATCCCTTTTAAAATAGATTCTAAGACATTCCAAACGAATAAAAATCCAATTGCAAATGCCGATTTTTTTACCAATATTCCCAAGAAAAGACAGAAGGAAAAGAAACCAATTAATTTAATGAAATATGCCAAAAGGTATTCTAAATCAGTGAAAACAATACTGAATTCAGTGTAGGATGAAAAACTATAACCTAAAATTAATGACATTATAAAAACAAAAACTGTGGAAGCAAAAGCAAAAACAACAACAGTTAGGAATTTTGACAAAATAAATTCTTGCTTGCTCATTCCATCAATTAAATTTTGTTTTAGTGTGCCATAACTGTATTCGTTCGACATCATTGAAACAATTACAATTGCCAAAAAGAATTTTAAAATTGCCGCAATATAAGTGTTGAAATGCCAAATATAGGGGAAATTGAAAATCCCTTGCTCTGCAATATGCAATTGAAAACTACCGATATTAAATTTTATTGAGGCTATTAATGCGATAAAAGAAAGTAAAAAGAAATAACTAATTGTTAAAATTCTACTTGATTTGCTGAGCCATATTTTTTGTAATTCTATAGAAAGTAATCGTTTCATTTATATTTTAGATTTGAGATTTTGGATTTTAGATTTTTTTAATTGAAATTACTACTTGTTTTTTGTCAATTCTAAAAATTGATCTTCTAAGCTAGTTTTACGTTTAACCAAATGATTCAAAAAGATATTTTTCTCAAATAAATAACGATTCAATTCAGAAGCTTCCAATGGATTTTTTAGATATACCAATACTTTTCCTTCCTCAAAAACTACTTTTTCGATGGCTGGATGTGAACTCAAAACTGTTTTCAAAGTTTCATTATCGTCCGATTGCAATTCGAAATACCCTTCATTTGCAGTCATTCCATCGACAGTTCCTGAATAAAGAATTTTTCCTTTTTGCAAAACTAAAACGTGCGAACATACTTTTTCAACTTCGTCTAATAAATGTGATGCCAATAAAATAGTCGTTCCTTGTGAAGCAATTAATCGGATAATATCACGAATTTGGTGAATTCCTTGTGGGTCTAAACCATTTGTAGGTTCATCTAAAATTAAGATTTCAGGATCATTCAACAATGCCGAAGCAATTGCCATTCGTTGTTTCATTCCTAACGAAAACGTACTGAATTTGCTATCTTCTCGTTCTACTAATCCAACTAATGCCAGTTTTTCCTGCACTTTGGAATAGTCAATATTTTTGATTTTACAAACCAATTCCAAGTTTTGCTTGGCGGTCATATACGGGTAGAAATTGGGGCGTTCAATAATTGCCCCCACCTTTTTAAGTGCTTCATGTGTTTCAACTTTTCCGTCAAACCAACTGTATTCGCCCGAAGTTTTGTTGACCACATTCAAGACAATTCCCAAAGTTGTAGATTTTCCACTTCCATTTGGCCCTAAAATCCCATAGACATTGCCTTTCTGAATTTCTAAAGAAACATTGTTTACGGCGTGAACATATTTATTGTAAATCTTGTTAAGATTCTTTATCGATAATATCGTTTCCAATAGCTTTTTTTTTAGTTATAAAAGTAAGACGTTTATTATGATAAATTGTTACATAAGAATAAAAAAATAAGTCGAATTAATATTTATTCTTAAATTGTTTAAAGACGAATTAACAAACAGCAATAAACTTCAATAAAAATAGACTTTTTGCTTTTATTTAAATACATTATCTTTGCTTAAAATATATCAAAAATGAATACTTTACAAACTATTATAGAACAAGCTTGGAACAATAGAGAATTGTTAAAAGAAGAGACTACAACAGATGCAATTAGAAAAGTAGTTGACTTGTTAGACGCAGGTACTTTGAGGGTTGCTGAACCAATTGGAGATAAATGGCAAGTTAATGAATGGGTAAAAAAAGCAGTTGTAATGTATTTCCCTATCCAAAAAATGGAAACTTTTGAAGTAGGAATTTTTGAATACCACGATAAAATTCCATTGAAACGTGGATATGCAGAAAAAGGAATTCGAGTGGTTCCAAATGCTGTTGCAAGACACGGTGCTTATATTTCTAAAGGTGTGATTTTGATGCCAAGCTATGTTAACATTGGCTCTTATGTTGATGAGGGAACTATGGTTGACACTTGGGCTACAGTAGGAAGTTGTGCACAAATTGGTAAAAATGTGCATTTAAGCGGTGGAGTTGGAATTGGCGGAGTATTAGAACCTTTGCAAGCTGCTCCAGTAATTATTGAAGATGGCGCATTTATTGGTTCAAGATGTATCGTTGTAGAAGGCGTTCACGTGGGAAAAGAAGCTGTTTTGGGTGCCAATGTTTGCTTGACTGCTTCTACAAAAATCATTGACGTAACTGGTGAAACCCCTATTGAAATGAAAGGGTTTGTGCCCGCTCGTTCGGTAGTGATTCCTGGAAGTTATACCAAAAAATTTGCTGCTGGTGATTTTCAAGTTCCGTGTGCATTAATTATCGGAACTCGCAAACCATCAACCGATTTAAAAACGAGTTTGAATGATGCTTTAAGAGAATATGACGTTGCCGTTTAATTGAAATATTTTCACTTTTTTAAAACTAATCGCTCCTCAAAATGGTAATAAATTCCATTAATAAAAAAATAACTTCTTTTTTTAGTTTACCTTTT
>CANIFM010000123.1 GCA_947466955.1 Bacteroidota bacterium | reverse complement strand
CTTCAATTAATAAATAAATCATAATTTGCAGTAGCATTGCATCCTTTTTCTTAAATTTGGCAAAAAATTAAACCTTTGAAGAAGCACCTATTTCTTATCAATATTTGTATCATTCTATTCAGTTTCAATACGGTATTGGCACAAACACCAAAGAAAATTATCATTGAACATTCCGATTTTGCAGACATCAACCAACTTCAAATTCCCGATGCCGCTTTACTTACAGGAAATGTTCGTGTGAACCACGATGGCGCCATTCTGACGTGCAATAAGGCCTATTGGTTTCAAAAAGAAAACTACATAAAAGCCTTTGGAAATGTGCAAATTATTCAAGGTGACACGCTCACAATGACGAGTAAATATGCGGAATACAACGGAAATATCAAACAAGCGTATGCCACTGGCGATGTAATTTTGAAATCACCAGATATGTCATTGGTTACAGATACTTTGAATTTCAATAGAAACAGTCAAGAGGCTTTTTATTCCACAGGCGGATTGATTACCAATAAAGGAAATACGCTGAAAAGTAAGTCAGGAAAATATTATGTTGCCGAAAAAAAATACCAGTTTCTAACTGCCGTAACAGTAAAAACACCTGAAAACACAATCAAATCGAATCACTTGGATTATTATACAAATTCTGGGCATTCGTATCTTTTGGAACCTTCAACAATAATTGGAAAAGACATTAAAATATATACAGAAAACGGTTTTTACGATACCAAAAAAGACATTGCGCGATTGCAACGAAATTCCAAAATAGAATACAACAATCGCTTGATAGAAGGCGATAGCCTATTTTATAATAAAAAAACAGGTTTTGCTTCGGCAACAAATAATGTAAAAATCACCGATACAATCAACAAAATTATCGTGAAAGGGCATTATGCTGAAATTTATAAGTTTCAAGATTCAGTTTATGTGACCAAAAGAGCTTTAGCAATAAGCCTTGTCGAAAAAGATTCCGTATATATTCACGCACAAAAATTGATGATTACTGGTAAAGAAAACAATAGAATTATTCGAGGTTTCAAAGACGCAAAATTCTACAAATTAAATTTAAGCGGCAAGTGCGATTCAATTCATTCCGATCAGAAAAAAGCATTGACAAAACTCATTGGAAAACCAATTCTTTGGAATTTTGAAAACCAAATGACTGGCGATTTGATGCATCTAATTGGAAATAATAAAACGCAGCAACTCGATTCTTTGAAGGTATTAAACAATGCTTTTATCGTTTCAAAAGATACCATTGGAACGGGATACAATCAGGTGAAAGGGCAAAATCTATATGGGAAATTCAAAGATAAAAACCTTGATAATGTTGATATTGTAAAGAATACCGAAGTCATTTATTATATGCGAAATGACGACCAAGAACTCATTGGAATCAATAAAAGTGTTTGCAGCAAAATAAATTTGACATTAGATAAAAATAGAATTGACACGCTAACATTATTTGAAAAGCCCGATAGCGATATTTATCCCGAAAATGATTTGCCTGAAAATGCAAGAAAATTAAGAGGATTTATTTGGCGTGGCGACGAACGAATAAAAACCAAAGAAGATTTATTTACAGCGGAAGAAAACGAAATGAACGACAAAATCATCAAGGAAAGTAACGCCAAAAAAGCCAAAGCAGATGTTCCAATGAAAGTCAGAAAAGAGACATTGGAATATAAAGACAAATAAATTATTGCAGTAAAACCAAAATACTTTGAACAACGATTTCCTAAAATACCAAGCCCAAACGTCACCTTATCCACTTGGAATGGAGGTTTCGCACGCCATTGGTTCTTACATTTACGACACCAACAACAAAAAATACCTGGATTTTGTGGCTGGCGTTTCCGCTTGCACACTCGGACATCAACATCCACGGGTGAATGATGCTATCAAAAATCAGTTGGATAAATATTCGCACGTGATGGTTTATGGAGAATATTCACAAAGTCCAGCAGTAGAATATTGCAAAATTTTAGCCGCTCACCTACCGTTTCCATTAGAAACAACCTATTTGGTCAATTCAGGAACCGAAGCCACCGAAGGCGCATTAAAATTAGCCCGACGCATCACCGGCAGAAGCCAATTAATTTCCTGCCACAACGCCTATCACGGCAATACAATGGGCTCGATGAGCGTTATGGGATTTGAAGAACGCAAACAAATCTTCCGTCCATTAGTTCCCGATGTCGATTTTATCACCTTCAATAACGAAGACGATTTACAGAAAATTACTACAAAAACAGCTGGAATAATTCTTGAAACCATTCAAGGCGGAGCTGGATTTATACAACCTTACGACGGATTTCTCAAAAAAGTACGCGCAAGATGCACCGAAGTTGGCGCCATAATGATTCTCGACGAAATCCAACCTGGCTTTGGAAGAACTGGAAAATTATTCGGTTTTCAAAACTACGATGTCGTTCCCGATATCGTAATTATGGGCAAAGGAATGGGCGGCGGAATGCCCGTTGGCGGTTTCACGGCATCTCAAAAAAATATGGATTTATTGAGCGACAACCCCAAATTAGGGCACATCACAACCTTTGGCGGCCACCCCGTCATCGCCGCAGCGTGTTTGGCAACATTGCAAGAATTGACCGAAACCTCAATAATGACGGACACTTTAGCCAAAGAAAAACTTTTTCGCACACTTTTGGTACACCCTTTAATCAAGGAAATCCGAGGCGAAGGATTAATGTTGGCAGCAATGACAGAAAACGCCGAAATTACCAACAAAGTAATCTTCAAATGTCAGGATAAAGGTCTGATATTGTTTTGGTTACTATTCGAAGGTTGCGCCATTAGGATTACACCACCGCTGACTATTTCAAACGAAGAAATTGAAGAAGGCTGTAAGATAATTCTCGAAGCAATGAACGAAATTTTAAACGAAAATTAGTTTTTTTTTGGAGCTATTCCTGCTGTCATTCCAATCCGCTTTGTTGCTTCGTGCCGAGCAACAAAGCGGGATTTTCCCTTCCATCAGGGCTAGGGCATTCAGGATTTCAAGACGATTATTTGTTAATTAAATTGTTCACAAAAAAAAGGAGTTTCTTCACAAAATAAAATTAAATCCTTACCTTTATATCAGGATAAATTAAAGAAAATAGTATGCACATAAGCGACGAAGAAGAAGACTACAACTTATCCTTATCAAAATTTGAGTCGATGTTGAAAACCAACAAAGTTCTCTTTTTTGATTCCGAAGAATTTGAAGAAATTATTCTTCATTACCTCGATATGGGAAAAGCTGCCTTGGCTAAAAAAGCCTTGAAATTAGCGCTTGAACAACACCCAAAATCAACTGGATTAAAATTAGTTCAAGTAGAAATGTTGGTCTATGAAGACAAACTCGAACAAGCAGAAAAATTGCTAAATGAGTTGTACGCAATCGAACCTACAAACGAGGAAATTTACATCCAAAAAGCAAATATATATTCCAAAAGAGACAATCACGAAAAAGCGGTAGATTTATTGCAAATCGCACTTAAATATACTGATGATTTCGCCGATGTCTATAATTTAATTGGAATGGAATACCTATTTATGGACAATTTAGAATTGGCAAAAGACAATTTTATGAAATGTCTTGAAGAAGATACCGAAGACCAAGCAGCCTTATATAACGTGGTGTATTGCTTTGAATTTTTAGATCAAAACGAAGATGCAATCGTTTATCTTAACAAATATATCGACAGAAATCCATACAGCGAAATCGCTTGGCACCAAGTCGGAAGGCTAAATTACGGACTAAAAAGATATGAAGATGCGCTTCGTGCTTTTGAATTTGCAACCCTAATTGACGATGAATTTTTAGGTGCTTTTATGGAAAAAGCAAAAGCATTAGAAAGACTAAAAAAATACGAAGAAGCCATTGAAAGCTACACGCGAACTATTGAATTAGACGACGCTACTTCTTATGCATTACTTCGTATGGGAAAATGTTACGAGAAAATTGGTAACAAAGTTTTAGCACTTAAATATTTCAATAAAACCGTTCACGAAGACCCGCTTTTAGACAAAGGTTGGATTGCAATTACTGATTTCTACGTTCGTCAAAAAAAATACCAAAAAGCCTTGTTTTATGTAAACAAAGCTTTGAGCATCGACAATCAGAATCGTTTGTATTGGAAGCGATTTGCAACAATAAACAAAGAATTAAATCTTTTTGAAGAAGCAGAATTTGGCTATAGAAAAGCAGTTGAATTTGGTGATTATCAATTGGACACTTGGTTATTTTGGGTTGATATTCTTCAATTTTTAGGGGAATTTGAAAGCGCAATACAAACATTATTGCAAGCTTCAGAATATTTCCCAGAAGAATATCAGGTAGAATATCGTTTGGCAGGATTGTACTTTATGATTCACGATGACAAAAAAGCAAAATTTCATTTAAGCAACGGACTTCGATTGAGTTTCAAAAACAAAACGCTTCTTGAAGAGTTATTTCCTGTGGTTTGGGCACGCAAAATGGTTCAAAATGCAATCAATAAAGTGTCAAAATAAAATCTAAATGGCAAAGCACCAATTTGGTTTAGTTGGAAAAAACATCAGTTACTCTTTTTCTAAAGCACATTTTACAAAAAAATTTGAAGACCTAAATTTATTGGATTATTCCTACGAAAATATAGACTTTCAAGACATTTCTGAATTGCCAAATTTTCTAAAAAAAAATCCAAATTTAAAAGGCTTAAACGTAACCATTCCTTATAAAGAATCGATTATTCCCTACTTGGATAAATTATCTAAAAAAGCAGCAGAAATAGGTGCTGTAAACACAATTCGCTTTACTAAAAACGGAAAATTAAAAGGCTACAACACTGATTATTATGGTTTTCAAAAAGCTCTAGAACCTCTATTGAAGCCACATCATAAAAAAGCATTGCTATTAGGAACTGGCGGTGCTTCAAAAGCCGTGGCATATTCATTAAATCAAATGGGAATTACTACAACATATGTTTCCAGAACTTTGACAGGAAACGCCATTGGCTACAGCCAAATAACCGCTGAAACATTTGAAAAATACCAAATAATTATCAATTGCACGCCATTAGGAACTTCACCTGATACAAATGTGTGCCCTGAAATTCCGTATCAATATTTCAATTCCAATCACATCGCATTTGATTTAATCTATAATCCTGCTGAAACCTTGTTTCTTCAAAAGGCAAAAGAACAAGGTGCTGTAATCAAAAACGGTTTAGAAATGTTAGTTTTTCAGGCAGAAAAAGCGTGGAAAATTTGGGGTTGTTGATATCTAATTCATACTTATAATGAATAAAACATTTAAAAATCAACTTGTGAAATTAAAGATTTCAAATTTACAGTAATACTTTAAGTGATTGAAATAAATTATAAAAAAAGATGCTTTTACTGTCAAATTCATAATTTTAGCAGATAAAATCTATTATTTAATTACATTAATTTATATTTGTCGCTATAAATTTGACAAAATTATGGAAGAATGTATCTCTGTTTTCGATATGCTAAAAATCGGTGTTGGTCCTTCGAGTTCGCACACATTAGGCCCTTGGCGAGCAGCAGAGCGTTTTCTTGGAGAATTACGAACTAATAATACATTGCAAAAAACCATACGAATTAAAGTCGATTTATACGGTTCGCTTTCCTTAACCGGCAAAGGACACGCCACTGATTCCGCACTTATGCTTGGTTTGAGCGGTCAAGATCCTGAATATATTCCCATCGAAAATATATCTAAAATTATACAATCTATTGAAGATAAAAACGAAATTCTTTTAGGAAACGAAATGCCAATTCCATTCTATTTTCTTCAAGATATTGTTTTCAATAAAAACTTTCTTCCTTTTCATTCAAATGGTTTGAAATTTACGGCTTTCGCCAATGATGATTCGGAATATTCATCAACATTTTACTCTATTGGAGGTGGATTTGTAGTGAAAGAAGAACGCGAAAATGCAAAACAAAAACTGAAAATAAAATGTGCTTTTCCGTTTCAAATTGCAAATGCAGCCGAACTTTTAGACTATTGTACCACAGAAAATAAGAAGGTTTCAGAAATTGTTTATGAAAATGAAAAGTCAATGCGTTCCGAAGAAACCATCCACCACGAATTGATGCGAATTTGGAATACGATGTTAGAATGCATTTATATCGGTTGCCACTCCGAAGGAATTCTCCCTGGAGGATTGAATGTAAGACGAAGAGCTTTTGATATGCATCAAAATTTAATTGGTTTAGCCAATTATCATTCCCCTCAAACTTGGCTTGAAGAAATCAGAAAAACTGAAGTTAAATTTCGTCAAATTTTGAAATGGGTAAGTTGTTTTGCCCTTGCGGTAAATGAAGTAAATGCTGCTTTAGGACGTGTCGTTACTGCCCCAACCAATGGTAGTGCGGGCGTTATTCCAGCCGTTTTGATGTATTATTTAGTTATCGAAAATCATAATGCGGGCGAAAAAGAGATTAAACAGTTTTTAATGGTTGCGGGAGAAATAGGTAGTATTTTCAAAAAAGGTTCTACAATTTCTGCTGCAATGGGTGGTTGTCAAGCTGAAATTGGTGTTTCATCATCAATGGCAGCGGCGGCTTTGTGCGAATTAATGGGCGGAACTCCAGAACAAGTTTTGATGGCAGCCGAAATAGCAATGGAACATCATTTGGGAATGACCTGCGATCCTGTGGGCGGTTTGGTTCAAATCCCTTGTATCGAAAGAAATACAATGGGAGCAATAAAGGCAATAAATGCTGCCGAGTTAGCATTAGAAACAGATCCTAAAAATGCAAAAGTACCTTTAGATAAAGTTATTGATACGATGTGGCAAACTGCAAAAGATATGAATAATAAATACAAAGAAACCTCTGAAGGTGGATTGGCAATAGCAGTAAATTTGGCAGATTGTTAGGGGAAAGGTTAAAGTTTAATCGGTTAATCGTTTAAAAGTAAAAGTTTAATCGTTGAATCGGTTAATTGTTTAAAGGTTTTTCGACTAATATGAATGTTTTACACAGATTAAAAATCTAAAATCTGAAATCATAAATCTAAAATAAACCTCCGCATAATTATCTATTTAATCAAACAAATTTGATTATTTTTGCCTAAATTATTTACATAAACCATAATTCAAAATTATAATGTCAGTAGCTAAAAAAGATTATAAAAGAATAACTACCAAGTCACTTATTGAAATGAAAGCCAATGGCGAAAAAATTTCAATGCTTACGGCTTATGATTATACAATGGCAAAAATTGTAGATACTGCTGGAATTGACGTGATTCTTGTCGGTGATTCAGCTTCCAATGTCATGGCGGGACACGAAACTACCTTACCAATTACATTAGACCAAATGATTTATCACGCCTCAAGTGTGGTTCGTGCCATCGAAAGAGCTTTGGTTGTGGTAGATTTACCTTTTGGAAGCTACCAATCAGACCCAAAAGAAGCCTTGCGTTCTTCTATTAGAATAATGAAAGAAAGTGGTGGACATGCAGTAAAATTAGAAGGTGGCAGCGAAATTAAAGATTCAATTAAAAAGATATTAAACGCTGGAATTCCTGTAATGGGGCATTTGGGCTTGACCCCACAATCGATATACAAATTTGGGAGTTATACCGTTCGTGCAAAAGAAGAAGAAGAAGCTGAAAAATTGATGCAAGACGCTAAAATGCTGGAAAAAATTGGGTGTTTTGCTTTGGTATTAGAAAAAATTCCTGCTCATTTAGCAGCAAAAGTAGCACAAAGTATTTCAATTCCTGTAATTGGAATCGGAGCTGGTGGTGGAGTTGATGGTCAAGTACTTGTAATTCACGATATGTTAGGTATGAATAATGAATTTAGTCCACGCTTTTTGAGACGTTATTTGAATTTATATGAGCAAATGACTTCTGCAATTGGTCAATATGTGAAAGATGTGAAATCGAGTGATTTTCCTAATGCGAATGAGCAATATTAAATTAGACTTCTTAGAATATTAGATTTATAGACTTCTTAGAATTTAAGAGTTGACGTACTATTTTTTCATTTAAATATAAATAAATGCACCAGTTTAAAGAATTATTGATT
>CANIFM010000122.1 GCA_947466955.1 Bacteroidota bacterium | reverse complement strand
TTTTTATCACGAGTTACAATCGCTCTCAATCGCAATTGTTCTCCTTTTCCCATTTTCGACATTAATTCTCTGGCTAACAAACGACCAATTCTACCGAAGCCATACAAAACGACATCTTTGGAATTTATTTCTTCTGAATTTTTAGCATTTTTTAATTTATCGATAACAAATGCTTTCGCATTATTAAACTTATTTTCTTTGGAATGGTATTCAAATGTTAGTTTTCCAATGTCCAATTTTGATGGTGGTAAATCCAATGATAAAATGGCTTTTGCAATTTCTACGGAGTCAAAAATGGAAATTGGTTTGCCAACAAATTCTCCGGCATATTCGTGGAGATTGATAATTTCGCTTACATTTTTATCGATCAATTGATTTCTAAAAAGTACCATTTCGATGGATTTGTCATACCATAAATCGCTGATGATTTTGATAAATTCTACACCCGCTCTTCTTCTATTTGCTTGAAATGCGACTTCTTTTTCGTATGAAATTGTCATAACTACTTGAATTAAATTAGAATTGTATTGTATTAATTTTTTGCAAAAGTACCCATTTCAATCGATTTCGTAACTGTTTTTGTGTTAATTTTATAAAAAAAGCCGATTAATTAAAATCGACTTTTGAAAAGAAAGTAAAGAATGTTATTTATTGAATTGTATAAATAATTTTCCTGTTGAGGTAAGTTTTTTATTGACTTAATTAGTTAACAATGAATTTTGCACTTTCATTGCCTTCAAGTTTCAGAATGTAGATTCCGTTTCTTAAACTTGGTAATCTAACTATTTCTGCAACTAGTATTCCTTTAAATACTAATTCCCCAGTTATATTATAAACAGATATTGTTTTACTGTTTAAAGATTCTGTATTACTGAAAAACAAACAAGAATTTTCATAAAAGAAAGTAAGTTTAGATTTGTTATTACTTTCAATTCCAAGCGTTCCATTTTCTGCAGCTCCAATATCTACCCCATTTCCAATCAATCTTGAATTTCCATATACATCAGTGTCGGAAGATGTCCATGAATTATTGGTGTTTGGTAAATTTAAAAGTAGGTTGTAACTTGCATCAATTCCAGGACTTCCCGCTTGTAATGTGAAATTTTCGGCATCTTGAGTTGTATTTGTAAATAATGGGTTTGCATCTAAATTAAAACCGTCATTTGTACCATAATTTACTCCCCAATTGCTACTGCCTCCACAACCCTGAATTATAGAATTTCTTACATGTATGTTGGATAGTGTGTAGTATTCCCAGAAAATATTAGCATTACTAGGTGATGTATTTCCATAAATGATTGTGTTATATAGTTTCATATACATATTATCAGGACTCACAGAACAGTAAAAAGCTCCTCCTTTAGTTGAAGCATTATTTCCATAAAAGGTAGAGTTGATACAGTTAATATACGAATTACTAACGTTGTAAACACCACCTCCATAAACAGCATAGTTTTTGTAAATTAGTGTATTATACAAGGTGCAAGTGCTGTAAGTTGTGTTGTACATAGCGCCTCCAGAACTACTTGCTGTGTTATTTCGCATAATGCAATTTAGAAATACGGCACTGCAATAATTATTATTATAAATTACGCCGCCAGATGTACCTTGATTGTTATTAAAAGTACATCCTGTAGCTTTCATCACGCTATTATTTAAATTTGATAAAACTCCAGAGCCTCTGTTTGAAGAGAAAGTACTATTTAGAATAGTAACTAAAGAAGCGTCATTAGCGTGAATTCCACTGCCATAAGAAGCAAAATTATAGGTAAAATCACAACTATCTATTTTTGGAAAACAAGCGCCTTTATTACAAATTCCGCCACCAAAACTCCCGGAATTATTTATAAAACGGGTATTCTTCACAACCAAATTAGATGCAATGTTGTATATTCCACCAGCATTTGCAGTGGTAAGTGAATAAGTATTATAGGTGTAAGTTGCAGTACCATCTGCACAACCTCCAAAAATTCTGAAGCCATCAATTAGAGCGGCATTATTCAATCCATAGGCAATTATTACGGTATAAGCATTTTCAGTTTGACCAAAATCATTTATTCCGTTTCCATTGGTATCGGTGTCATTTCCATTAAAATCACCAGATAAAATAGTTGGGTTTGCGACAATATTTCTTTCTGAAACAGTCGATTCCGTTCCGCTAAAACCACCGTAAATTTTTATGTTTTTTGTTAAAACAAATGCTCTAGATCTGTCATTTCCAGAAATCATTAATTGGGACGGATAATAGGTTCCCGATTTTACAAAAATTTGATCTCCAACAGCAGCATTATTGATGGCCAATTGCAAATCAGAATAAGCATTTGTCCAAGTTGACCCAGTATTATTCCCTGTAGCATCTGAGTTTACAAAAATTGTTGCAGCAAAAAGGGGTGCCGAAACCAATAATAAAAGTAAGGTAATTTTCTTCATTGAGTTTTTTTATTAAAAATGGCTACAAATATATTAAATTTTCTCAATCCAAAAATGGATATTCACAAAAGGTTCGTGCCAAGTATAAACTTCGTCTTTGCGATTTTGGGGATAAGTTTTCGATTTTCCGTTAGTGCCTAACCATTCTTAAATTAGTTAATATAGTTTTGAATTATCGGAATTTTAATAATTTGTCTTCTGTGAAAAAGTTGTTATAAGTGGCTTATAATTTGTTGAAACTTGGCGACATGATAAAGGAAGGCTAAAATTTCGATTAAGCCTAAAATCCAAATTTTTTAACCGCTGTTTGTGACTGACTTTCTTTTAATCATTTTCGGTTCATATTAATTCAAAACATTATAAAACCCCCAATAAGAAAATAAAAAAATCAAAGTCAAAAAAGCGAAGTTGTTTACGGTACAAAGAAATTTTGAAAATACGTTCCAATTATTTTCATTCAATACTTTTCTGTTTATTATCAAAAGAGGAACGAATAATAATAGAATTAAGAAAGGCAGATAGGATGCAATATCAATCAATCCAAACTTATAACTCTTATAGGGTGATGGGAAATAATAAATTCCAATTTCTAATTGCAGCATAATCATATAATACGCCATAAATAAACTCAATACAGCTAGAAGTAATTTATATTTTGCAAACTTTATTTTTCGGTTTCTAAAATAACCAATTAGGAAGTATGGAAATGTGAAACTGAATAAACCGAAACAACTCCAAATTATATAGTTGATAGCACTACTATTTAGTGGTGTTTTAAAATCAAGTAATTTTTGATATTCGGGATTTTTGGCAAACAAAGTAATAATTTCAAAGGAATGATCGCCTTTGGCTAATTCCTGTTTTAAGTTAAACTGGACTTGTTTTTTGTAGTTGTGATAAAAATAAAGATGAACAATCCCTTTTTGTAAATCCATAATAGAAGTAAGTAATGTGCCGTCACCAATTCTTGCTCTACATACATGCATCGTATCTGAAAGAGCAGTGCAAAAAGCAAGACTAGTATCTATTTTATTTTTTAGAAAAGCGATTCCGTTAATGTAACGCTCTTGTTTTATTGTTCTGAAGTCTGTAATCGTTGATGGGCAGAAGTTGGAAAGAACATATTTGCTCTCATTACCCAATGTCAAGGTGTATGGCTCAACAACAAGATAATGACCCGATTTGTCTGTGTAGATAAACACATCATTATAAAGCGAACTATGGTCATATTTCTCAATATATGCTTTTACTTCTTCAACAGTTCTACAGGAGTGTAAGATGCCTTTTAGGTATTCTGATCTACTTGTAATTTGTTTTTTATTTAGAAATTCTTTTCCATTCTCTGGAGTTGCTGTTGATAACGTACCAAATGAAAGCCCAAATTCGTTCATTCCTGATTGCGGTGTCAAGTCATTTCCATTTTGATAATTTGCTCCTGTAAAAACGGCTCCATAACCTTTTGTTTCAAACCAAATTTTTGGTTTAGTCAACCAAGTATCATAATTTATCCCATACATTGTTTTGTTACCAATTGTGACTTTATAGGTACTGCATGAAAATCCTTTGTTAAAGTAGGATAGGAATATAAAAGTCAATAAAATTGATTTGGATATTTTTATACTTTTCATAAGTATGTTGTTTATAAAATGCTAATTGTTTAATTTCAAGACAAGAGTTCAAATAAGGTTGTGGTTAACGCCAGACTGTGAAAAAACTTCACGATTTTCTCAACAAATATATCGAAAAGTTTGTATAAAAACATGATTTTCGTACTTTTATACATGCAACATATCCAAGGAATATCCCGCAATCAATTCCAAATAGTTAGTTTAGAGGACAAGATTACACCCGATATTCCAGTTCGATTTATAGATGCTTTTGTGAATCATATTGATTTGAATAAAATAGGATTTGAGTCCAAAGTTTTAAAAGCTGGAGGTCGTCCGAGTTTTCAAACCCAAGTGTTTCTTAAGCTTTATTTATATGGTTATCTCAACGGCGTTCGCAGTTCGAGAAGGCTCGAAAAAGAGTGCTTTCGAAACATCGAAGTGCAGTGGCTTTTAGAAGATATGCGCCCTAATTATCACAGTATTGCTGATTTTAGGAAAGACAATCCCAAAGCACTCAAACAACTTTTTAAATTGTTTGTTTCTTTTTTGAAAGATACCGAACTTATTGCTGGCGAAACCATTGCCATTGATGGCACTAAGTCCAGAGCACACAACAGTAAAAAAGCCAATTTTAATCAAAAGAAAATCGATAGGCACAAGGAATATATCGATGCTAAATCACAAGAATATTTAGATCAATTAGAACAAAATGACATTCAAGAAAATCCTATTGCACTAAAAAATATCCAACAAAAAATTGCCCGACTAAAGCAAAACAAAATCAAATACGAACTCCTGGAAGAACAGCTCAAAACCAGTGGCGAACCTCAAGTGAGCACCACCGACCCCGATGCTAGGGCGTTACTGGTTCAAGGTCAAGTAGTGGAAGTTTCCTATAACATTCAAGCCGCTGTGGACAACAAACACAACTTGGTCGTTGCCACACACACTATAAATCGCAATGATAAAAATGCGCTTGCAGCCATTGCCATCGAAGCCAAAGAGAATCTGTCTGTTGCTACTTTTACGGTTTTGGTTGACAAAGGCTACCACAACGGGCGCGAAATAAACACTTGTAAAAATAACGATATTACCACCATTGTAGCTGTTCCTGACCAAGGCAAAAGCAACGAAAACGGCACACAACCTGACTATTTTGTATCTAATTTTGTGTACAACAAAGAACAAAATACTTATACTTGTCCGCAAGGACAAACACTCACCACCACTGGGCGATGGCATAAGAAAACAGGTCGAACAGAAGAAAGTGGTTATGAGTTTCAAAAATACAGAACACCTGCTTGTAAAATGTGCCCCGTAAAAGAGTTGTGCACCAGCAGAAAAGGCGGACGAGAAATAGACCGAAGCCAATATGCCGATGCAGTAGAAGAAAACCACCAACGCTACAAAGACAACCCACAATTATACCGAAAAAGGCAAGAAATTAACGAACACATTTTTGGCACCATCAAGCGAAAATGGGGTTATAGTTATACAGATTTAGTAGGATTAGAAAAAGTAAACGGCGAACACAGTTTAATTATGCTGGTTTACAACATCAAACGCTCGATGAATATTCTGGGTGTCCCTGATTTAATTGCCAAACTCAAGGCTTGGAACTCACCTTACAAGAGAAAAGGTTTGTTTTTTATAAAAACGACCTTTTTAAAGCAGTTTTTGGCTGTTATATTTTTTGGCAACAACCTAAATACTTCAAAATTCAGCTTGTCTTAAAACGTAGCTATTGCTTTGTGAAAGTAAATTATTTGATAGAAAAGAGGGTTTTTTCACAGCCTGACGTTCCGCCGCTTCTCGTCAGTTGCGAACTGCGGAACGAATTATTTTCTGTTAAAGATAAAAATTCTTGCGAAACGTGAACGTGAACTTACCACAAAATTCGCAATTGCGAGAAACGGCTGTTATGTGATGTTCTTTATTTTGATAGATATGAATGTTCAACATTATCGATTTTTGTAACAACTTTCAATTCATTTTCATAAACATAAATATTAGGAACATCACTTCCTTCATAGTTTTTTGATAAGAATACTTTACATTGAAGTATAGAAACCGATAAAAAATTTAATAAGTTGTGTTCTTTCGGATTATGTATTTCATTACCGTTACTTTCAATTATTATTATGTTGAATTTATCCATTTTTTAGAATTTTATTGTTTTATTATTTTCGCATTTTTTACAAAACTTTCACTTTTTAGTTTTAGAAAATAAGTTCCTGATGTTAATGAACTCATATCGATTTCTTGATTATCTAATATTTTACTTGATAAAACTTTTTGCCCCAAAACATTATAGATTTCGACTTCCTCAAATTTACTTTCTGATTTGATATTTACTTTTGAATTTGTTGGATTTGGATAAATTGAGAAAGTATTGTCAACCAAGTTATCATTAATAGATAAAGTATTTTGAATAATAAAAGAATAAGGATATAGATAACTTGTGCTATTAGGTGTTGCATAAAATTCTAAATAATATTGTCCCGCACTTAAAGTTTGTGAAAAAGTATTTGTTGAGTTAGGAGCAACTGTATTAGTATAGACTGTATTTAAAGTTGCATTTAATATTCTAAATGGCAAATTACTTGTATATGAGTTATTTATTGATACAGTAAATGAACCATTATTTGGCATTGTAAATTTATAATCATCGTAATCATAAGTCCAACCATTAGCTGGTTGTTGTGTTATAAAGCCTTTATATTCTTGGTTAAAATCTATTCCATAAGACAAAGAATATTCATTTGGTTCATCAAGTCCTTGCATACTGACTGGAATTGCTTTAGGTAAATCGGAATGTAAACCAATATAAAAATCAATTGCATCAGCTGTATAAATAAATTCATTTTTTGGTGATGGTAGTTGAGTTGTGAAATTACTTAAGTTTGCATTTTCGCTTCTAACTATTCCATCACCTGGTATTGACCCTTGTAATAGAGTGCAATTTGTACAAATACCTACAATATATGAATAATCTAAAGAATTTATCCAAGTTTTATAGTTTAAACCAGTGACATAAGTATTATCTGCATCTACACCATTACAATTTACATCAACGTTATAAAAATTATATAATAAATTGTTATTCATTGTAGAATAATTTTCATAACCACCATAAAGATAAACTCCATCATTACCGCTAATTGTATAATTTTTTTTCAAATCTCTATAAGCTTCTGATTTTTCATCAATTCCTGTCAATGCAGATGCGTTAACTCCAGTATAACCTCCATGAGGAGTTCCAGTTGTTACCAATTTTGCTACGTGATTAAACCCATCTGGTTGCCAATTTATTGAGTTTTGAATGTATTCTCTTGATGCTAAACCTCCCATACTGTGTCCCATCAAAATTACTTTATCTCTACCTGTTTTAAGTAAAACCATTTGAATAGCAAGTTTTAATGCAACTCCTTGTTTTGCAATTGCAGCTTCATTACTTAAAACATCATTAAAATTTGGATCATTTGGAAGTCTACCAAAATTATCAATATTGAAGTTTAAAAAGTAAAAATCTGCTACTGTTAAATCAGTATTATAGTTAGTGTATAATGCAATGTCTGCGTTTGATGTCGGATAAACTAATTTATTAGATGTATAATTATTACCGTCATAATTCAAACAAAAATCAATTTTTCCTCCAAAAGTTAAACCGTTATTTATCAAAAAATTTCCAATTTTATTTGTTGACATGTGGTCATTAGTATATACATCTCCCCATACATTACATTCAGAATTTAAACCATGAATAAAAATTATTGGATAAGGTAATTTTTGATTTACTGTAAGTGAATTTTTTTGAAGAATATTTTGGCTATTTACTTCTACTTCGACAGCTCTTTGTTTTGCAATTAAATTTTGTGCAATTGTTTTTGATAAACCGAATGTAATCAGTAACGTAATGAGTAATTTCTGTTTCATTTTCTTTTTTGTTTAGTTGATTTTTAAGATAAATGTTCTATTGCTACGAAATAGAATATCACATAACGTTTTGGGGCTTTGCGTTCGGGCGGGAAATCGAAGCACAAAAGCTGGTATTATTACTAAAGTTCAATTGAAAAACTACTGTTGAATTTTGCACTTTAGCCCGCCTGACGCAAAACCCTTGTTATGCGGTCGGCTTTCTTCTCTG
>CANIFM010000121.1 GCA_947466955.1 Bacteroidota bacterium | reverse complement strand
GCTGCTGGAACTGATATTTTAGTAGAATTTGGAACCGTTAAAAAATCCATATTAAAACATTTTGACGTCAAGCAAGAGGTTTTTTATGCTGATTTCAATTGGAATGCGATTTTAAAATCACTTTCTAACAAAATTAAATTTACAGAAATCCCTAAATACCCGGGAGTTCGTAGAGATTTAGCACTATTAATTGATGAAAAGACAACTTTTGAAGAAGTGTATAACATTGCTCGTCAAACCGAGAAATCTTTATTAAAAGAAATCACGCTTTTTGACGTATATATAGGTACGAATTTACCAGAAGGGAAAAAATCGTATGCAGTGAGTTTCACGATTCAAGATGATTCAAAAACATTAACAGACTCACAAATAGAGAAAATCATGAGTAAACTTCAATCGAATTTTGAAACGCAACTTGGTGCTCAATTACGCTAGTTCATTAATCATTATCAATTTCATTAATATAAATTAGCTGAAATTCAATTTCATAAAATTTTATTAAATTACATCTTAAATATTTTACATTTTATAAAATATTTTATTTTTGTTACTCAATATTCAAGTTATTAAAACAATAAGTTTATTTTATATTAATATGAAAAAATTAATTTTAGCATTACTTTTTCTTTGCTTTATAAATTCAGTGAAAGCTCAGAATTCTTACGACATAAAAATCAATTTAAAAAATTGTAAAGACACCCTAGCCTACTTAACTTTTTACCAGTTTGATAAAAATATGATTGTGGATACTTGTACTCAGATAAAGAATGGAAGAATTATATTTAGTGGTAAGAGAAAACTGGATAAGGGAATTTATTCTCTTATAGGTCAAGGAAAATCTATTTATTTTGATTTTTTTATTGATGATGAAACCCAAAAATTAGAGATTAATAGTGATGAAATTTTTAATTTCAGAGCAGCATTAACATGTACAAACTCTAAATTAGAAAATGATTTTTTCAAATATATTCAATATTTTGATGTTCAAAAAAATGAATTTGATGCCCATCTATTAAAAACAAAAGGTATGAATAAAAAAGATTCAATAGCTTTTGTATCCGGTAAACAAAAAATAATCAATGAAAACATTGAACTTTTCGAAAATGACTTTGTTTTAAAAAATAAAGGTACATTCATTAGTGACGCATTAAATCTAAAAATTGAAAAATATCTCAAAGACATTCCAAAAGCATCAAATGGGAGACCTGATAGTATTGCTGTTTATAATTTTTATAAAAAACATTATTGGGACAATGTCGATTTTAAAGAAGATGGGCTTGTTAGAACACCATTTTTTGCAGGTCGATTAAAACGATATTTCGAATCGGTAGTTGTAAGACACCCAGATTCTGTTTCTGTTGAAATAGATAGAATAATGAAGCAAACTGTTGAAGGTTCCTTAATGTTCAAGTTATTATTAGCGCATTTTGTATCAACTTATGAAACTTCAAAAGTAATGGGTTTTGACAAAGTATTTGTTCATATTGTTGACAACTATTTCAAAACTGGAAAAGCAAAAGACCTTTATAACGACGATAATATTGTTAAAAACATTATCGATCGCGCAGCAATACTTCGCCCCTTATTAATAGGTGAAATTGCTCCAGAACTTCCCATGATACCGATAGAAAGTCATGATAAAATTGCTAAAATGGGGTTTGAAACCGCCAAAACTAGTGAAGAAGTAACCAAACTATTTTACGCAAACACTCAAGAAATTGAGAAAACATTTCTAAAACTTCATTCCATAAAAGCCGAATATCTACTATTAGTTTTTTGGGATGTAGATTGCAGCCACTGTAAAGTTGAAATTCCTAAATTAATAGAAATTTATCATCAATTGCAAAAAGAGAAAAAGGACGTAAAAGTATTTTGTGTGTACACACAGCAAGAATTTGAGGCGTATCAAAAATATGTTACCGAGAAAAATCTTGATTGGATAAATGTATATGACGGAGTGCATTATAACAACTTGAAAGACAAATACGACATTTACTCCACACCTGTTATTTACATTTTAGACAAAAACAAAAGGATAAAAGCAAAAAGAATAGATGTAGAACAAATAAAACCAATATTGGATGTTCTGGAAGCTGAAAAAAAAGTAAAATAAGCCGATTATAGTAAAGTAAAACCTGATATTTTATAAGTGAAGTTTAATAAATCAAGGTGCTTTCAACTATATGGGAAGTAACATCAGACCTAGAATTTCAGTTCCAACTTCGTGGAATTGATATTTTGGAACATGTTTATCGATAGAATGTGGAATTGTTAAAGATTCAACAACCAATAATTATGATGCTGATTATAAAATTAGACCTGTTTTTGAAAACAAACATGAGTTTGAATTTGGAATTGGAGGATGAACAACACTAAGCTCTGACGTTTGGAATATAAAATTAATTTAGAATCAACGCATTAGTTGACAAAAAACATATAAGTAAAAATTAAAATAAAGAATGAAACAAACCATATTTAAATGTACTTTCGCAGCATTAATATTAGAGAATTAGATTATGGAAAGAGCTTTGAACAAACGCAGCGATTCAAAATGTGAATTGTGTTCTGCATCAGAAAACTTAAAAGTATTTGCCGTTTTACCAACTAAAAAAGGTGGTTTAGACGAAAGCATATTGGCTTGCAAAACGTGCATCGACCAAATAGAAAACCAAGGAACCGAAGATTTAAACCATTGGAGATGTCTAAACGACAGCATGTGGAACGAAAATGTAGCCGTTCAAGTTGTGGCATGGAGAATGTTAAGTCGATTGCGAGCTGCGGGTTGGCCAAAAGAATTGTTAGACATGATGTATTTTGATGACGATACTTTAGCATGGGCACAAGCCACTGGCGAAGGCGAAGATGACGAAAACAAAATCGTTCACCGTGATGTAAATGGAATTATTTTAGCTACTGGAGACTCCGTAGTTTTGATTAAAGATTTGAAAGTTAAAGGTTCTAGCATGGTTGCTAAACAAGGAACTTCTGTTAGAAACATTCGATTGGACCACGAAAATGCCGAATACATTGAAGGCAGAGTTGACGGACAAACTATTGTGATTATCACGCAATATGTGAAGAAAATATAAATTGCAGTTAGCAAAAAAAACGAAAACATCCTGAGAAATCAACATGTTTTCGTTTTTTTTATATTTTTATGTCGGTTGTTTAATCTTCTTATTCTGAAATCTGAAATCTAAACACCAACTACTCCTCCACTTTATTAACCACTTTTCTAGCCACTTCAATTTTGAATTACTTGCATTCCATAGTGGATATAACCCAAATTTTTTCTAGCTTCCGACTTTATGGTACTCAGCATATTTAATATTTCATTAATAACCAATTGCTTTTACAGTTACCGTTTCATTGTCTTCTGATGTGATTTTCAGGAACAACACCTCGTTGGTTGCTGTTAAACCTTTCAATATCGTTGTCGTTGCATTGATGTTTGGCAGTTTGTAAATCAAACGACCTGAAATGTCATAGACCTGAATTTCTTTCATCGTAATTCCTTTAGTATTCACATGGAACCAATCGGTGTTTTTGTATACAATCACAGAGTTTGGATTGAAATTCGTTGCTGGAATTCCCAATGCTTGCGTATAAACCAACTCAAAACGAGCGTCAAATGTACCGGCATCGGATGCAAACGTATAAGGAGAAACTTTGATGTTATGATCGGTTCCCATTAAGTTATCACGAACAAAGATATCTTGATTACCTGAAAACAATCCGTCAGTTTCTGTCAATGAAATCGCATAATTTCCAATATAAGCAGCTTTGAATCCTAATGGCACCACATCGCTTGAATTGAATGGCAGGCTACGTCCTTGAATGGTGTAATCTGCAATACCAATTTTTGATGACAATGAACTTCCTGTAGTTCCAAAGGTCAAACCATCATAATTAACATCTACATCTTGTGTTGCACCTTCAACGTAACCTACTAATATACTATTTAAATCAGTTCCAGTATCCGTTTTCAAGTTCAACCAAATACGGTTTCTTTCTATTGGAGTAGTTCGCATGAAATTAGCACTATTGTTTCCAGTTCTTAATCCGTTAGTAAAGGAAACGGTACCCGCAGATAATGCTTTTACAAGGAATCCTTGACCCACTTGTATAGTGCCATCAGGTCTAATAGCAGTTGAATGTCCATTTCCAGTCGCTGCAGGAACTCCATGAGGCTCGTTTTCTGAAGCCGCTGTTAGATTCCATGTAGAATAGTTTGTAGATCCTCCATCTGCAGGGAACAATCCACTTGAATTCATTGTAAGTGTATGACAATAGAAATATAGCGTACCTTCTAAACCTGGATTATTAGTCAAGAAAGCAGCGCCATCAATTGCGGAAGGATACGGATTTCCTAATAAATTATAACCATAAGCATAATCAGCATTTGTAGTAGAATTATGTCTTAAGCTCACAGGAACATCAAAACTACCATTAGTTGGAACTCCTATAAATGTTCCAGTCCAAGTATCACCTAAAAGTGGTGCAGGTGCTACTGGTGTTCGTTGTGAATTTGAAGCACGAATAGCAACTCCCAATCCTTTCTGAAACATAGTAGTTGATGGATTTGTAACTGCAACATAAGCATTATTGGCTGTAGAATAATTGTAGAAACGTGTCGGTAATGTATTTGGTGAGAAGTCAAGTAATTTTTGACTTCCAGTAACTGGTGACGACCATAATGTGTGATCTAAACGAACTATTGGTGCAGAATCACGTTTCACAGTAATGTTTCCGCTATTAATTGCTAAAGCATTCGTTTGTAATAAATTGGCTCCACTGTTTATTATCATAATACCTGTATCAATAGTAGTAATAACATCCGCTACGGTTATATCAATTCCTGAAGGAACTGTTAAACTAGCTCCTGTAGTAATTGTTAATGAATTAATAGAAATATCGTTTGTAATTAAAGGATTGTTTGTTCCTGAATTTATAATAATATCTGTAGTAGCGTCAGGGACATATCCGCAAGACCAATTTTCAGGGTTCGTCCAAGCGGTAGAAGTTGCTCCAGCCCAAGTATTCTTAGAATCTACAGTTAGGTTCGTACTTGTAGTAGCTATAATTCCATTGGCATCCTTAACGGAAATGGTATAGAGATTGGGGCCACCTGAAGTAGCTGTTGAAGCGGTTACAGAAGCGGTAGTAGTAGCACCCGTAATTAGTCCTGTCCATGAATACAGATAAGGACCCTCGCCAGTTACAACTGCAGTTAATGTAGTTACTGCATTTCTGCAAACGGTACTGTCATTAATAGTTGTTATAATTGGGTCACTACTAGAAATACCCGTAAAAACAGAAGGCTGTCCTGAAGCGAGTACAGCTCCGTTAAAAGTAAGTGTAGTCCCAGTCAATACGTTTCCACCTGTTTTAATCCAAGGGTTTGTTGCTTGATTGAATGTTCCAACTAATTGCGCTGCTTTAATAGCGTTAACATTTCCAGATATATCTAAAGCAGTATAGGTTCCGTTTAAAGTTAGCGTGCAATCTGAAATCCCCGATTGATTCACAGTCCAATATCGGGTTAAAAAATTAGTAGCGCTATTGTTATTCGGATGATTGGCATCAGCAACAGAAACACTAATTGAGGCGCCAGTATAACTTGATCCTAATGTAGAAATAGTAATTGGACTATAATCAGCGGTGCCCGTTGTATCTCCAATTGGGAAAGTAAAAGTGCTATTCCCAGTTACCATCTTTTTTAACTGACCTGCTCCAGTTGCTACAATCATTTTTGTTGCATCTAGTGTTGTTACAGCAATACTTCCTGCTGTTCCAATGGTTAAATTATTAGAACCTAAATTTACCGTACCTGATGTAAGGCTCAAAATCCCATTTAAAGTACAAGCCCCGTTTAGAACCAATCCGCCTGAATTATTTGCAATGATGTTGTTGTAATCATTTCGTGAAGACAGCGTTTGAGAAGCACTAGCATTGTATTCAATAGTGGAATTGGTCAATGCAGTGGTAAAGTTATTTGTGTTGCTTAATGTGGTAGTACTTGCTCCGCTAAAACCATTTAGATTTGCCGTTTGCACTGTTCCATCAATCGTTACAACTGATAAACTGGAAGGTGTTATTACAAATGTATTGGCGTTTAGGGTGCTTCCTGAACCAATATTCAGATTACCCGATAAACCAATGGCACCTGATAATGATTTTATGCCTGCATTTACAATGGATAAATTAGCATAATCCGTTCTGGTTGAAACTGCTTGCGCTGAAGTTCTACTGTATTGTATTGTAGCGTTTGAACCTAGAGTAATACTAGTATTTGTAGGACTAATAGATGTGGTTGAATTTCCAGAAAACCCATTTACATTAGCTGTATTGAAAGTACCATTAATAGTAATGCTAGCCGTTGCTCCCCCAGCAATTATGCGTTGGTCAGTTGCATTGAATGTGGCGCCTGAATTTACCGTAAAAGTACCTCCATTATTTAAAGTATAATTACCCGAACCTCCGTTTACATTCGTTCCCGATATAAGAATATTATTGTAGTTAATTGGTGATTTTGCAGCATGTGACGTACTACTTCCAGCAAATTCAATAGTTCCGCCAGTTAGTGAGTACGTACCAGTCATGTCAGGAAGTGTTCTTGCGCCGCTTACAATTAACCGACTTGTTCCAGTCATCGTTAAATTGGTTCCCGTACCTCCAAAAGTACTTGAACCAGCATCTACAATGGCGGTATCTTGAATGGTAACGGTTCCGTTAATAGTGGCAATAGCGCTGCTTACTGTTTTGATTCCTGAATTTGAAAAAGTTATATTATTGTAACTTGGAGTACCATTCAAAATTTGATTTCCAGCGGCATTCAATTCAATGGTGCCTCCACTTAAAGTATAAGTACCTGATAATTGCGGGACTACGACTGGACTTATTACAGCTGTTTTAAAAGTACCAGCTGTATCTATGGTTAAATTACCAGTTCCACTTATATTAACGTCGTTGCTCTCAACAAAAATACCTTTCTTAATATATAATGTTCCAGGGGAACTAATGCCTGTGCCAACTCCAGTTGTACCCCCTGTTAAGGTTAATTTTAAAGCATTAGTATCTAGGTCACACGTAATGTTTTTAGGAGTACTTCCTGTTGAGAAAATATCCCCTGTTTCCTGATCTGCTTTACCCAAATAGTAAAAAGTTGACCCAGTTTGTCCGAATGTTCTAGTATCTAATTGAACATTTCCATTTGCCGCTGAGGCATTTGCTACGGTAACAAGTCCTTTAGAAGATGTGATTTTCAAAGTACCCCCTGCTGTTAAAGTAAAGGCAGTATACGAAGCAGTTGCAGGCACTTCTTTAATTAATAAAGCTGTTGTTCCAGCAGATAAGTTTGTACCTGAGTTATATGCCCCATCGAATCCAAAATCAAGAGTATTTCCTGAGTTAACTGTAAAAGTCGAATTGTTACCTAACTCTAAATTCTGATTGATTAATTTCACATAAGAAGCTGGAAAAGGACTAACAAGGCTATTAATAACTTTAAAACTTATATTTTGGGTTTCAGTTAATCCGCTTGAGGCTATATCAATAGTCTGAGTATTTGCAGCAGAAGCTCCATCACCACCACCACTAAAATTGAAGGCGGTAGTTGAAGTAGCGCTTAATAAACCTGAAACTCCTACTGTTAAATCTCCTTTTAAGTTTAAGTTTACAGTTCCTGTAGTATTCAAATTCAATGTACCTGTTGATGCTGGATTTATTAAAATATCTCCTTCAACATTTAATGTCATATTTCCTGAAGCATTATTTAGCAAGTTTAAAGTTCTTGGTGCACTGTGAACAAGATTCCCTTTAATAGTTAATGTTGCTACAGCAGCAGCAGTTAATAAAGTAGCAGCGCTATTAAAAGTGTTTTCAACGGTCAAGTTTCCTCCAATAGTAGTAGTAAATGCTCCGGAAAAAATGGAATTAGTAGCGGAATTTGTCCTTAAAATTAAATCTTTATGTGTCAATTGTCGAGTAAAACCTGAAGGAACTAACTGAATCTTACCTGTTCCGCAATCTAAAATAAGGTTTCCAAAACAAGCAGTAGTAGTATTCGTTATGTCAGTATATTCTGAAATATCAGTACTACTTTCAAATAAATTCATTACAGTAGTATCAGACCCTAAAACTTTAACAATAGAATTTGCATGAAATTTTTCTGTACCTGCCCAAATTG
>CANIFM010000120.1 GCA_947466955.1 Bacteroidota bacterium | reverse complement strand
TTTTTTAACTATTAAATCCCTCGTTATGAAATTAAATTGTGTAGTTGTAGAAGACAGTACTTTGCAAAGAATGTTGATTGTAAAATTAGTAAGCAATCATCCGAATTTGAGATTAGTGGGCAATTATTCTAATGCAATAGAAGCCAAAAACTGCCTTACGGTAAATGATATTGACTTGATTTTCTTAGATGTAGAAATGCCTGTAATAAATGGATTTAACTTTTTAGACGCTTTAAAAGTAAAACCGCAAATTGTATTTGTTACCGCAAAAGCAGATTATGCAATCAAAGCTTTTGATTATAATGCCACTGATTACTTGCAAAAACCAGTTTCGTCAGATCGATTTAATGCTGCCGTAAAAAGAGCTTTGGACAATTACACTTTGACACACGAACAACCATTGGAAAGTGGCGAACACATCTTCATCAAAAGTAATTTGAAAAAACTGAAAATTTACACTTCCAAAATAAAATGGATTGAAGCTTACGGCGATTATGTGAAAGTAGTTACTGAAGATGCTAGCAATTTAGTGCTTTCAACGATGAAATCCTTTGAAAATGATTTGTCAAAAGATCGATTCATTCGCGTTCATAAATCGTTTATCATCAACATTGATAAAGTGGAACGCTACAACAGTAAATTTGCAGAAATTGGACCAACAAAAATTCCATTAAGCAGAAATAAAAAAGAGAATTTAGCGAAAGCATTGGCTGCAAGCTAATAAAAATCAACGTTAATAATAACCCGAATAGAGCGATACGACGGAACTGCTTCAAAACTATTGAGCATTTTCTGAATTGTTTTTTTTGTATTTACAATAGAAATATTCATCGGAATTTTCACCATTATCGTTCGGATATATTCATTGCGAATCCTGCTAATTGGCGGTTCTTCGGGACCTAAAACAGGCATTGGAAGATTTTGTTGCATCACTTGATACAGCCACATTGAACCTTGTTTGAGTTTGTCGAAATCCCGATGTTTTAATGACAGTTTGACCAATTTAAAATACGGCGGGTATTTATAAATTTGTCGTTCATACAATTGCTCGTTGTACATTCCCACATAATCATTTTTCGTAACTTGCTGAATCGTATTGTGCAACGGCGAATACGTTTGAATGATAACTTTACCTTGTTTTTCTGAACGTCCAGACCGTCCTGAAACTTGTGTCATCATTTGGAAACTTCTTTCAAAAGCCCTGAAATCGGGATGATACAGCATATTATCGGCATTCATAATTCCTACCAAAGTTACATTGTCAAAATCCAATCCTTTTCCTAGCATTTGGGTTCCAACCAATATATCAATTTCCCGATTCTTGAAACTGTCAATTATTTTCTCAAAACCAAATTTTCCTCTTGTAGTATCTTGGTCCATTCTTCCAATTTTATGACTCGGAAAAAGTTCTGATAATTCTTGCTGAATTTGTTCCGTTCCAAAACCTTTCGTCGTTAATTCAACACTCGAACAGGCGTGACAATTGGTAGGTTTCGCAATAGAATACCCGCAATAATGGCATCGCAATTGGTTTTTATGTTTGTGATACGTCAAACTCACATCACATTGTTGGCATTGCGGCACGTGTCCACAAGTCACACATTCCAATAATGGCGAATACCCGCGTCGGTTTTGAAACAAAATTACTTGTTCGCCCAAAGCCAAAGCATTCGTAATTTCTTCAATTAAAACATCGCTGAAATGTCCCACCATTTTTTTTCGGAAATACTTGTCTTTCAAATCTACCAATTCAATTTCTGGCATCAGTACATTTCTGTAACGCTCAAAAATTTCTACAAAACCATATTTTCCTGATTTTGCATTGTAATACGTTTCCATACTTGGCGTTGCAGAACCTAAAAGCACCTTCGCTTTTTGCAAATTTGCCAAAACTATTGCTGCATCTCGGGCGTGGTATCGTGGCGCAGGATCAACTTGCTTGTAGGTTTGTTCGTGTTCCTCATCGACAATTATGAATCCTAAATCTTGAAATGGCAAAAACAACGCCGACCTCGCTCCTATCACTATTTGTGCTTTTTCGGAATTTTCTAAAACCTGATTCCAAACTTCTACCCGTTCATTATTGCTGTATTTAGAGTGAAAAACCGCCACTTTATTTCCAAAATGCGCTCGTAATCTTCCTACTAATTGTGTGGTCAAAGCAATTTCTGGTAACAAATACAAGACTTGTTTTCCTGTAACAATATATTCTTCAATGAGTTTAGTATAAATTTCTGTTTTCCCGCTAGAAGTAACTCCGTGCAAAAGACAAACTTCTTTTTGCTTAAAATTTTCCTGAATTGCTTCAAATGCGGTTTGTTGTGCAACACTTAATTTTAGTTGATTCTCACTCGATTTTCCTTTAAAATTCACGCGGTCTTCCTGAAGATAATATTCTTCAAAAATTTCTTTGTCAATTAATGCTTTTACAATTGCGGCTGTGGAATTGGCTGTCTCTGTAAGTTTTTTAACGGTAATTGGTTTTTTCTCTGTTGCCGATAATTGAAAATAAGAAAGTACAATTTCCTTTTGTTTAGTAGCATTTTTCAGTGTTTCCAACAATTCTCCTAAACCTTCATTAGAATCATATTTAGCGTTCAAGCGAACATAACGCACCAATTTAGGTTTGTAGTTTTCCAACATTTCTTCCTGCAAAACCAAGATATTTTTGTCTATTAATTTTTGAAGAATTGGAAAAATATTTTTCTTATTCAAAATGGCAATAATATCCTGAACTTTCAACGAACTTTGTTGTTGCAACGCCTGATAAATTAAAAATTCATCGTCAGAAAGTTGGCTTTCATCAACAAATAAATCTTGTTTTTGAGAAATTACGGTTTCACTTTCCAGTAATAAAGCACTCGGAATTGCACCCCGATAAACATCGCCAATCGCACACATATAATAGGACGCAATCCATTGCCAATGCGCGATTTGAATTTCGGTAACCAATGGTTTTTCATCCAAAATTTGATGAATTTCTTTGGCTTCATATAAGGTTGGGGCGTTTTGATGCAATTCGATTACCAATGCCGTGTAAATTTTACTTTTCCCGAAAGGCACCGCCACACGCATTCCTTTTTTTATATAGTTGAATTCTGCTTCAGAAATCCTATAGGTAAAGGTTTTGGCGAGGGAAAGCGGTAAAATTACTTCGACGAAAAACTGCATTTATATTTGGTTGTAAGTTATAGAGAATTGATAAATATTATTATTTTTTGAAGCTATTTCCCGCTTTCCGTTTCAATCTTTTTTGTTTTTAAAGAAAAAACAAAAAAGGATTTCCACTTCAATCGGGGCTATCCCAAAACTATGTAATCATAAATAAAATCGTTAATTTGGTCACATTTAGAATAATAAAAAAATCATTTTAATCGCTCCCAATATTGTGTTCTCCCAAATAGTGAAATCCCTATGTAGCCTCGCACTTTGAGTTTATCGGTTCCTTCAAGTGTAATGTAGCATTTGTATAATTTTCCGCTTTTTGGGTCAAGAATTTTTCCGTTGCAATACTCCTCTCCCTCTTTTACAAGTCCTTTAATTACGGTTAATCCTAAAATGGCTTTGTTTTTATCGTCACCAGTGCAATTTTCACAAACGCGGTTTCGACTTTTAGGATTGAAAATCTCGTTGACTTTTCCGTAAATTTTATTGTTGTGCTCGAAGATTTCCACAACAGAAATAACTTTTCCTGTTACGTCGTCAATAGTATTCCATTTTCCAATAACGCCGTGGGATTGCCCGTGGAATTGTGTGGAAAGGAAAAGTAAAATGAAACATACAATTGTCTTCATACCATAAACGTTTTTAGCCCTGATAGCAGCGGTATCCCACGCTTTTGGGCGTGGATATAGCGAATAGCAGGAATAGCTCCAAAAAAAACTACTTATTCTAATTTTTTAACTTTCAATTTACTGATTATTGAATTCAACTCGAATCCGAGCAATAAAATCATACAATTTATCCAAATATAGAACATCATTATCAATAATGTGCCAATTGAGCCATAAAGTTCATTGTATTTTGAGAATTTTATTACCCAAATCCCAAAGAAATACGATGAAATTATGACGAGAATAGTTGTAAATACTGCCCCTATCGTGATTAATGAAGTTCTATTATTTTGTTTGGTTCCAAATCGAAAAAGTATAGAAATTGTAACCAAAATCATCAAAATTACAAAAGCGTAGCGTCCTAAAATAATCAGTGGAATTCGGTCGCTTAGCATATCTTGAATGATTGTTTTTTGGATGAAAACCTCAAAGACTACAATGGCGGAAACCGTTATAATCAGTAGGAAAGACAGCAATAACGACAGTGCTAACGAAATTAAATACTGATGGAAAAATCCTCTTTTTTCCAAAACGTGACGGGACGATTCAAAGCCACCAAGGATTCCGTTGAGACCATTTGCCATTAATAAAATCGACAATAAAAATCCTGTAGAAACCAATCCTGAATGGCTATTATTGAGAATATCGTTGACAATATTAGCAATAGCATCGTAGGTATTTGGTGGCACGCCTTCCTTGACAAATTGCAGGAAATCGGCTTGGAAACCCTCGATTGGAATGTAGGGAATGAGGTTCAAAATGAACAATGCAAAGGGGAATAACGCCATAAAAAAGCTGAATGCAACGGCGCTTGCATGATAGGACAAGGCGCCTTCCAAAATCCCAACAGAGTACAATTTTATCAGGTCAAAAAGTGATAAACCGTGTAACCATAAGGGTTTTATCCGTTGCAAAACGTGGACAATATTCCGAAGTACTGGTATTTTTTCTATTTGCATTAGGTTTAATTACTAATTGTGTTTAAGTAAGTCGAAAGTTTTAAAGTCGTAAAGTCAAAAGTCTAGAAATAGTAAAAAACATTTAAAATCAGTCAATTACATTTAATTTCATATTTTAAAATACGCCACTTTATCACGCTCACTACTTAGTTATATTCTTTTAATCTATAATTAATGACTCTGAGCTTATAATTATACTCTTTGAATCTATAATTATACTCTTTTAGTATCTAATTATACTCTTTGAATCTATAATTATACTCTTTGAATCTATAATTATACTCTTTTAGTATCTAATTATATTCTTTGAATCTATAATTATACTCTTTCAGTATCTAATCATCTTTCAAGAATTTATAATTTATAATTCACAATTTATAATTATTTTTAAACCGCTTTCAAACTCAAATCCATATTATAAATCGAGTGCGTTAATGCCCCCGAAGAAATATAGTTTACACCACATTCGGCATAGTTTCTAATGGTCGTTTCGTTGATATTTCCAGACGATTCCGTGAGGCATTTATCGCCAATCATCGCCACCGCTTTTCGAGTATCATCGTAATTAAAGTTATCTATCAAAATCCTGAAAACGCCTTCATTCGTCAAAATTTCTTCAATTTCATTAAGGTTTCTAGCCTCGACAATTATCTTTAAATCTAGGTAATTCTCCTTCAAATACGCCTTTGTTTTCGTGATTGCAGCCGTAATTCCACCCGCAAAATCGTTGTGATTGTCCTTCAGCATAATCATATCGTACAATGCAAATCGGTGGTTTTCGCCTCCTCCAATTTTCACCGCCCACTTTTCACACGCTCGAAAACCAGGCGTCGTTTTGCGCGTATCCAAAATCTTGGCGTTGGTTCCTTCCAAAAGCCTAACATATTTTTGCGTTTTCGTAGCAATGGCACTCATTCGCTGCATTGAATTCAGCACCAAACGTTCCGCTTTCAATATAGATTGCGAACTTCCCGAAACGTGAAAAACCACATCGCCTCTTTTTACGGGCGCACCATCATTGATAAAAGTTTCGATTTCCAAGTCGGAATCCACATATTCGAAAATCATTTTTGCAAATGCAACGCCCGCAATTATGCCTTCGTCTTTCACCAATAATTTTGCTTTCCCCTTTGCTGATGCGGGAATACAAGCCAATGAACTGAAATCGCCTCCGCCCACATCTTCCCGAATGGCGTTGGAAATTATCAATTGTAACTCGTTTTGAAACTGTGCTTCGCTAATCATTTTTCTGAAATTTACAGAATGCTAATTTAGAATTTATTTCGGGAATTTGAAAGTTTGTAGGTTTGAAATTCCCGAAAAAACGTACAATTTCTTTATTTTGGAGCGAATTGTCCTTTTGTAATTGGAATTGCAATTCCCGCTTTCCATTACAATCTGCGCTAAAAAGCGCAGGATTTCCATTGCAATCGGGGCTGAGGGAAGAATTGTTTTGATGATTTTTATATTTTGGGGCTTTAAAAATACAATTACGTATTGTTGTAATCAAAACTAGCTTTGTCAAAGTTTTCAACTTTGACAAAGCTGTTGCATTCATTTTTATATTTTGGTAAACAAACACTTTATTGAATATTTAAAACTACATTTGAAAATAAATAAAGTCTGACTTTTTCAGACCTATATACAATTAGGCACAACTTAAAAACAATTATAAAAATGAGAAATATATTATTACTTACCTTATTTATTTCGCTGGTAACTTACGCTCAACCCAAAATTGAAATTCCCGTTAATTACAAGCAAATCGAAATTCCAAAAGATTACAGCGAGGATTATAGAAAACTCAATTATGCTGAAGATTTTTCAATATATCTTAAAGATAATAAAATAGAAATTTTTAAAACTCCTAGAAAAAAAGATTCAGAACTCAAGTTTAAAAATGGATTGCTAATTGGTTCTGATCATGGAGAATGGGGAGGAAAATTAGTATATAAATCAGCCGACAAGGAAATTTCAATAAAAGATGGGAATATTATTTCAATTTTTGAGTATAAAGAAAAAGTATATTTCCTTGAAGGTTTAGCACATATGAACACTAATTATGGAGAAATATATGAGGTTGAAAATACTAAAGACAAATTCACATATAAAAAAGTTTTAGAACTTCCTGACGAACCAGAAGCATTTGAAATCTTCAATAACAAAATCTATATTGCAACTTATGAGAATTTTTTAATAATTGACAATTGGAAAATTGAAAAAAAAATCAAAGGTTTTTGGGGAAGTCTTTATCCCAATTCGCTTATTATTGAAAATGACAATCATATATTTATGGGAATAAGAGGCGGAATAGTTGAACTCAAACCTAAAGATAAAATTATAAAGCTTTACGCAAAAACAAATTAAACACCCGACCGATCGGATATATCCCACAACGGATAGGGCGGATTTATAATCCGTCCTCACAAAGACAAGAAAAAATAGTGGTTTTCCATTGAATATTTGTACTTTTAATTCCCCACCTTACCCAGACAGTGGACACTTGTATTTATTGTAATCAGACCCGAATACTTGGATTTGTTCCTAAAACGAATAGCGGATTTTAATCCCGAACCAACTGTATTATAATTTGAGGCTTTTAGAATGAATTTTGATACTAAAAGCTCGAAATTTCGAGCTTTGAACCTGAAATTTCGAGTTAAAATCCTGAAAATTCGAGTTAATAACCTGAAAATTGAATTGGGAACCTGAAAATTCGAGTTATAAGCCTGAAAATTCGAGTTAAAAGCCTGAAATTTTCATTTGGGTTATCCTGCAAGGTTTCCAAAACCTTGTAGGTAATTATTGCTTCCGCAGAGACAAGAAAAAACGAATATTCTTGTCGTGCTGAGCTTGAATTTGCTGAGCTTGAATTTGCTGAACTTGTTTCAGCATCTCAAAGAAGATGAAAATAGAATCTGAAATAAATTCAGATTGACAAATCATAGGTTAAATTCAGATTGCCAAGGTTAATTTGGTTATTCGTTGATTTGGTTATTCTGAAAATCTAAAATCTGAAATCTGAAATCTAAAATCATAAATCATAAATCGGGGTTCGCATGAAGGGTGGCAGCGGAAATCCTCTGTGGAACGCAGTGGAACAGAGATTGCAGCGAACGACCTGACCCGAAGTTTTTACGGAGGGGCATGCCCAAATAAAAAAAAGCCTTTAACGAAATGTCAAAGGCTTTATTTTTTTTAAATAATTAGCTATAAAATGGCTTTCTTTTTGCCGTTGTTTACATCTTTTACAAACTTAATAAGTCCGTTCATATAGGCATCTTGGTCGTCATACATTGCCATGTGGCTGCCGTTTGGACAAAATAAATAACTGCCGTTTGGGAATTGTGTCGACATCCATTGCATGTGTGCGGGATCCATTGTGTCGTTTTTAGCGCCTATTACAAGTGTTGGGGTTTTGATGTTTTT
>CANIFM010000119.1 GCA_947466955.1 Bacteroidota bacterium | reverse complement strand
ATACCTCCTTATTTTACTCCAAATGGAGATGGTGTCAATGATACTTGGAATGTACAAGGGGTGAGTAAAGATTTTAATTTTAATACTACAATTTACATTTTTGATAGATTTGGGAAATTAGTAAAACAAATTTTAACAACTGGAAATGGTTGGGACGGAACTTTCAACGGAGATCCTATGCCAGCCGATGATTATTGGTATGCAGTGTATCTTGAAGATGGAAGGGTTTCAAAAGGACATTTCACGCTAAAAAGGTAATCGTTTCCATAATATATAAAAATAATTAAATTTATAGTTTCATAAAATATATAGATTCATTAAGTACTTTAAATATTACAAATGTCAAGAATTCTCGCTATAGATTACGGGCAAAAACGCACTGGAATTGCTGTTACAGATGAATTGCAAATAATTGCATCTGGATTGACGACAATTCCTTCAGCAACTACAATAAACTTCCTAAAGGATTATTTCGACAAAGAAAAAGTTTCAAAAGTGCTTATTGGTGAACCCAAACAAATGAACGGTGAACCATCGCAAAGTACCGAAATAATTGAAGCTTTTGTAAGAAAATTCAAAAGTTTTTTCCCCGAAATGCCAGTTGTTAGAGTTGATGAGCGTTTTACATCAAAAATGGCATTTCAAACAATGATTGATAGCGGATTGAATAAGAAACAACGCCAAAATAAAGACTTACTTGATGAAATTTCGGCTACAATAATGCTTCAGGATTTTTTAACAAGAAAGATGTTTTAGCACTTTAGTTTATATTTTACTAACTAATAATTGAAATAAAACATTATTTTTTAATTTGCAATCATCTTAATATCATTATTATATCTTAAAAAAATATAATTATTTGCTAATTATTAGATTCCAAATATTCAATACCTATTTTTTTACTATTTTTGCCAATCAAAATTAGATATTACAATCTTTTTTGATTGATACTATTAAAACAAATAAAATGATTTTACCAATTGTAGGATATGGCGATCCTGTTCTGAGAAAAGTGGGTGAGGAGCTAACTTCTGAATTTCCGAATTTAAAAGAAACCGTTGCCAATATGTACCAAACAATGTACAATGCTTGTGGCGTTGGACTTGCAGCACCTCAAGTTGGAATGAGTATTCGTTTGTTTGTGATTGACACTACCGCTTTTGGCGAGGATGACGAATTAGCAACGGAAGAACAAATCCTTTTGAAAAATTTCAAACGTACTTTCATCAATGCAAAAATGATTAAAGAAGAAGGTGAAATTTGGGGTTTTAATGAAGGCTGCCTTAGTATTCCTGATGTTCGTGAAGACGTTTTTAGAAATGAAAAAATCACAATTGAATATTGCGATGAAGATTTTGTAATGAAAACAGAAGTTTTTGACGGTTTGATAGCACGAGTTATCCAACACGAATACGATCATATTGAAGGAATTTTATTCACGGATTTAATTTCCTCTTTGAAAAAACAGCTAATTAAGAAAAAACTTCAAAATATAATGGACGGAAAAGCGCGCCCAGACTATAAAATGAAGTTTTGCAATAAAAAAGGCAGATAATTACTTTAAGAATTTACACATATCAAATAAAAGAATAATCAAATTAATATAAAATGACATTAGATAAAATATTAGCAATTGCAGGAAAACCAGGTTTATTTGCTTTAAAAGTTCAAACTCGTACAGGTTTTGTTGCAGAATCATTATTAGATGGTAAAAAAGTCACTGTTGGTTTAAAAAGTAATGTTAGTTTGCTTTCAGAAATTTCTGTTTATACCAATACTGAAGAAAAACCATTGACGGAAATAATGAGAGCGATTGCTACCAAAGAAGATAATGGGCCTGCGATTTCTCACAAGGAAGACAACGCAAAATTAGTCTCTTATTTTCTTGAAATACTACCTGATTACGACCAAGATCGTGTGTATCCTTCTGATATTAAGAAAATTGTAAATTGGTACAATATGCTACAAGCAAAAGGTTTGGTTTCAAAAGAAGTTCCTGCTGAAAATGAAGTAGTAGAAAAAAACGAATAAATTACATTATAATTCATACATTTAATCCTGTCGAGTGCTATAATCTTGACAGGATTTTTTAATTTTACAAAAACAAAACAACAATGAATTCAAGACAAACCCAACTCGATGCATTTGATAGATTATTAACTATTATGGATGATTTGCGTGAAAAATGTCCTTGGGACAAAAAGCAAACATTACAGACTTTACGCCATCTAACCATTGAAGAAACATACGAATTGGGTGATGCAATTTTGGATAATGATTTGAATGAAGTTAAAAAAGAATTAGGGGATTTGTTATTGCACATCGTTTTTTATGCAAAAATAGGAAGTGAGACCAATGATTTTGATATTGCTGATGTTTGTAATGAAATTTGCGAAAAATTAATCCATCGCCACCCACATATTTATAGTGATGTAGTTGTAAAAGATGAAGAAGAGGTCAAACAAAACTGGGAAAAACTCAAATTAAAAGAAGGTAAAAAGTCTGTTTTGGAAGGCGTTCCGAAAAGTTTACCTGCGTTGGTAAAAGCAAGTAGAATTCAGGATAAAGTGAAAGGTGTTGGATTTGATTGGGAAGAACCACATCAAGTTTGGGACAAAGTTCAAGAAGAATTACAAGAATTGCAAGTGGAAGTTGCCGCTGGAAATCAAGATACTATTGAAGCTGAATTTGGCGATGTTTTATTTTCGATGATAAATTATGCCCGTTTTTTGAATGTAAATCCTGAAGATGCATTAGAACGAACCAACAAAAAGTTCATCAAACGCTTTCAATATTTGGAAAGTAAAGCAGGAGAATTAGGAAAACCCTTAATGGATATGACACTTGCTGAAATGGATGTTTTTTGGGAAGAAGCCAAAAAATTGTAATTGAAAATCTATGATTTTCAATTATTTCAATTTTTGGGAAGAAGCCAAAAAATTGTAATTGAAAATCTATGATTTTCAATTATTTCAATTTTTTGGGAAGAAGCCAAAAAAATGTAATTGAAAATTTATGATTTCCAATTTATCTCTAATGCAAAACTCGTGTTATCGTCTTTTGTAACACTGAAAATCGTTTTATTTTCGGTAAAACTTTCGTTAATTTTTACTCGATCTTTTAAATATAATTCCTTCAGAAAATTCATTTCAAAACTATCAATTTTTTGATTTAAAATCAATCCTGATGGAACAAAATCCAAACACCATTCTAAGTACTTGACGTTATTTACGTGGTTCACAATATCTAAATCAGATAAAACAACCACTTTATTGAATACATATTCTTTGTCATCAATGAGTTGAATTTTGGAAAAACTTTTTTCAGTAGCCTTATGCTCAGGGAAAATTTCAAAATGTCCAAAAGGTAAAGCCAAAGCTTCGGGACGTCTTTTTTCGGTATTAATGACTGCCCAAAAGGTTTCTGAGCCTACTATTTTAATTCCATTTACATAAACTTCCAAAGCACGAACGGAACGAGAGTTTTCAAGTGTATTTATCCAAGTTTTAATAGTTAACGTGTCTTTCCACTTTGGTAATTCTGTTATCTCGACACGCATTCTACTCAAAACCCAAGCTTGGTTGAATTCTTGCATATCAGAAAAACTAATTCCACCCAATTCCGAATGTGCAGCAGCAGTTAATTGTAATAAATTACATAAATCGGTATATTTTAAATAACCATTTGGTGTACATTGTGTGAAGTTGATTTCCCAATCTTTGCTGAAAACGGAAGTGAAATTTGGAGAAATAGGCATAAAAGGAATTATGAATTGTGAATTATTGAAGCTATGTAATCTGTGACTTTGTTTTGATTTTCAAGATAATTAAACCATTTTGTAGCTTCATTTCTTTTGAACCAAGTCAATTGTCGTTTTGCAAATCGTCTGGTGTTTTTCTTGATTTCTTCAATTGCAAATTCCAAGGATGTTTTTCCATCAAAGTAATCAAATAATTCTCTGTAACCAACAGTTTGTAATGCATTTAAAGCTTTATTGGGAAATAATTTTTCGGCTTCCGCCAATAAACCTTCGTTAATCATAATTTCAACACGCTGATTAATTCTTTCATAAATTTTTTCTCTATTAGCTTCTAATCCGATAACAATAGGGGTGAAGTTTCTCTTATTTTTCGTCTTATTCATAAAAGAAGAATACGGTTTTCCTGAGCCAATGCAAACTTCCACGAAACGCATCATTCGTTGTGGATTTTGTAAGGTTTGCGGGTTTTCAATTGTAATTGTATCAAAATAATCGGAATCTAATTCTTGAAGTTTTTGTTGTAAACAGGTAATTCCAAGTTTTTCATAATCAGCATTTACTTGTTCTCGAACGGAATTTTCAATTTCAGGAAATGCATCAAATCCTTTTAAAACAGCATCAACATATAAACCAGAACCGCCTACAAGAATTGCAAAATCGGATGTTTTATAGAGTTCGTCAAGTTTTGAAATGGCTTCTTTTTCGAAATCACCAACAGTATAATTTTCGAATATTGATTTGTTGTGAATAAAATGATGTTTCGCTTCGGAAAGTTCTTCTTTGTTGGGAACGGCTGTTCCAATTGACATTTCCTTGAAAAATTGGCGACTATCGCAAGAAATGATTTCACAATCATAATGTTGTGCCAATGCAATACTTAAGGAAGTTTTCCCTATTGCTGTTGGTCCCACGATGGTTATTAAATACTTCATAAGTTCTGTTTTGTGTTAGCCCAGATTGCAACGAAAAGCCCGGAATGAAAAAAGTTAGTTTTTCTTGGCAAAAAAGAGCGACCGAAGGAAGCTCCTTTTTTGGCTTAGAAAAACAACTTTTTGAATGAGGACTTGAAGTGGAAAGCTGGAAATAGCTCCAAAAATATTAAAATTTTATAATCTTCAAATACTTACTTTTTCGGATGTGGCTTTGTATAATGTTTCTTGTGTCTCGGTTATTTTGCATCGGAATTAAGATGTTTTTCAAAATTTCGATTTTGTGAATTTGATAATTTAAATCGTAAAAAGCATATCCTTTATAGACCCCATTTTCAATTAATACGGCACTTCGCTCGCTTATATTCCGACCTTTATCGGTTACGACCATATTTTGGTTTTCAAAACTATTTTTAGTTACGAATTCTTGAACTCTTGCATTATATTCTTCGGTTGATATTTCGCCGATGCAAGCGCCGTCGCATTCTTTTATTTTATATTGAAAACAGGATTCTTTTGTGATGTATAAGCCCGTGAATTTTTGACATAATTTATAATCTGATGTGATTCTGAACAAGACGTTTTGTGCTTCTTGCAAGGTTGAAAAAGAGGTAATTTCTTTTCTTCTGCCGTCTGTTTTTTGAAGTTTTAAATTCAAATATCCTTTTTTATCAGCTTCAACATACAACGCAATATTGAAAACGCTTTTTCGTTGCGCCCTGTTATAGATGGGTTTATGGATTTTAATTTCTTCACTTTCCTTCAATAAAGCAATTAGTTCGCTTCCTGTTTCTTCATAAGTTACTGAAAAAACTTCCTTTTGGATTTTCATCGATTTTACATCTATGCCTGTGAAATGCTGGTTGATACGTTTTTTTATATTATTACTTTTACCAATATAAATTAACTTACTGTCCTTATTATGAATATAATAAACTCCTGTTATTGAAGGTAAACTTTCAACAATAGTATATAATTTTGGAGCGATTCCTTTTTGGATTTCAGTTTTGATTAATTCGGTTACAATTGTCTTTTCGGTATCTTTTGCCAATAGTAATTGGAATAATTTCACGGTTGCTAATGCGTCTCCACTTGCGCGATGTCTATCAGCCATTGGGATTCCAAGTGCTCGAACTAACTTTCCCAAGCTGTGAGAAGTCTGTTCTGGTAATAATTGTTTTGATAATTCAACGGTGCAAAGTGTTCTTTGATTGAAATCGTATCCTAAACGACGAAATTCTGTTCTCAAAATTCGATAATCAAAAGAGGCATTGTGAGCAACCAAAACGCAATCATTTGTAATTTCAATAATGCGTTTTGCAACTTCAAAAAACTTTGGAGCGCTTTGTAGCATTGCATTGTTTATGCCTGTTAATTTCACAACAAATGGCTGAATTGGAATTTCAGGATTTACCAAACTTATAAATTGATCCACAATTTCGTGGCCGTCAAATTTATAAATGGCGATTTCGGTAATTCCTTCTTCGTTGAATTGTCCTCCAGTGGTTTCTATGTCGAGAATAGCGTACATAAGTCAGCCCCCTAGCCCCCTAAGGGGGAATTATAAATGTTAGTAAAAATATATTTTTCCATATTATGAGTTTCCCCCTTCGGGGGTTAGGGGGCTTCTTCCTCCAAAGATACTACTTCCAATGCGAACCATAGTACTTCCGCACAAAATTGCAAGTGGGTAGTCACCTGACATTCCCATCGAAAGAATTGACAATTGACAATTTACAATTGATAATGACTTTATAGTGTCAAAAATCGATTTCAAATGTTCGAATTCTTTCCTGATTTGGTCTTGGTTTTCTGTAAAAGTAGCCATTCCCATTAAACCAATAATCTTGATATTATTTAAGTTTTTAAATGTTTCAGATGCTAATAAATCTTTCAATTCTTCTTCATTTAAACCAAATTTAGTTTCTTCTTCCGCAATGTGAATTTGTAGCAAACAATCAATAATTCTGTTGTTTTTTAGGGCTTGTTTGTTGATTTCTTCTAATAATTTCAAACTGTCAACTCCGTGAATCAAACTCACGTAAGGCGTCATAAATTTTACTTTATTCGTTTGAATATGTCCAATCATCTGCCATTGAATATCTTTTGGCATTTGTTCCCATTTTTCGGTCATTTCTTGTATTTTATTCTCTCCAAAAATTCTTTGTCCAGCATTATACGCTTCCATTAAATCAGCAACTGGTTTGGTTTTTGAAACCGCAACAAGGGTAACGTTTTCAGGTAATGACGATTTTATTTTGAGTAAATTTTCTTTTATTGACATTTATATATTCAATTATGAAAGGAATTGTTTCGCTATTTTCTCTGCTTTTTTACTCTCGCTATAATCATAAAAACCTTCACCAGATTTTGAACCTAATTTTCCAGCGCGAACCATATTTACTAAAAGTGGGCAAGGAGCATATTTTGGATTTTTGAAACCGTCGTACATTACATTTAAAATGGCTAAACACACGTCAAGCCCAATAAAATCCGCTAATTGTAATGGTCCCATCGGTTGTCCCATTCCTAATTTCATAACCGTATCAATTTCATATACGCCAGCAACTTTATTGTATAATGTTTCAATTGCCTCATTAATCATTGGCATCAAAATTCTATTGGCAACAAATCCTGGATAATCATTGACTTCAACGGGAGTTTTACCTAATTTTTCTGATAAATCCATAATGGTTTTCGTAACTTCATCCGATGTGTTGTATCCACGAATGATCTCTACCAATTTCATAATTGGCACAGGATTCATAAAGTGCATTCCTATAACTCTTTCAGGATGAGCAACAACTGCACCTATTTGTGTAATTGAAATAGAAGAAGTATTGGTTGCTAAAATCGTATTGTGCGAACAAACTTCATTCAGTTGTTTGAAAATATTTAGTTTTAATTCTACATTTTCAGTTGCAGCTTCAACCACTAAATCAACACCTACAACGCCATCTTTTATGTCGGTATAGGTGATAATATTGGAAATGGTTTTGAATTTATCTTCTTCAGAAATAGTTCCTTTTGCAACCATTCTGTCTAAATTCGTAGCAATCGTTGCCATTCCTTTATCTAATGATTTCTCTGAAACATCAATTAATTTTACGGTAAATCCGCTTTGAGCAAATGTATGAGCAATTCCGTTGCCCATTGTTCCAGCTCCAATTACAGCTATTATTTTCATATATTATTTATTAAAACAATCAATTATTTGATAAGCAACTCGCAAAGCATTTGTTCCTTGTTCCAAAGTTACGACAGGAGTTGTATTATTATTTATGGCATCCGCAAAAGAATCCAATTCGTCTAAAATGGCATTATTTTGTTCTACATCGGGATTTGCAAAATAAATTTGTTTTTTTACACCTTCTGCATTTTGCAAAATCATATCAAAATCGCCAGGAACTTCTGGTGCATCTTTCATTTTTACAACTTCACATTTTTTCTCAAGGAAATCAACAGAAATATAAGCATCTTTTTGAAAGAATCGAGATTTACGCATATTTTTCAATGAAATTCTGCTCGCCGTTAAATTGGCAACACATCCATTTTCGAATTCAATTCGAGCATT
>CANIFM010000118.1 GCA_947466955.1 Bacteroidota bacterium | reverse complement strand
GCGAATCCGTTTTCAATTTGTATTTTTAAACTTCCTATTCCAGAAATAGTTGCATCGGAAGAGGAACAAGAAACAAGACTTATTGCAACTGCCAAAATAGCAATTGTATTTTTTATTATGTTTTTCATTTTTGATAATCTTAAATTATTTGATTTATTGCGTTTTAAATGCGCACGAAAAGAGTATCATAAAACTGTTGTTAAATGATAAAATCGTTGCAAAAATTGATAAAATTTAAGAAATACAGGTTGGTGGATGGAATACGGAACAACTATTCAAATGAGAATAAAAGTTGGAATAGCTGTCATTTATTTGTGTTGAAATAAAATAAAAACGAGGTTTTACTTCAAAAGACTTTATGTTTTCAAAGAATAAAACTTCAAATTCTTGTGCGGCAATTTTTTTATCTGAAATAGGTTTTTCATTTTCAGAAGCTTTTGCTAATTCTTTCATCAATTGACATTTTCCATTACAATGAAGCATTGGTTTGTCTTTATTAACACATAAAACTTTCGAGATATATTCATAATTCACCACGTATTCTACAACCGGAAGTATTGGTTTTAGAAGCATTAATAAGGCGAAGATGAATACTGTTTTTTTCACTGTGCAAAGTTAGTTTATTTGTGCAATTTATTAGACGATAAAATAGTAATCTTCTTGCAATTTAGATAATACAGCATAAAATAATAATTTTTTGTTAAGCATTAAACCTTTTGAAATACAAACGGTCTTATATTTACATTAACTTAAAAAAGATATAAAATGAAAAAATTAATTGTAGCTGCGTTTTTAGTTGTAGGATTTACAACATTTGCACAAGTTGAGAAAAAGGAAAATGCTAAAAAAGAGCCAATGGAGAGAATGTCTCCTGCTGAAAGAAGTCAAATGGCATTGAAAAGAATGACTAAAAATTTGAGTTTAAATGAAGCGCAACAAAAACAAGTAAGTGCTTTATTATCAGAGGAAGAAGCGAAAATAGGCGAAAGTCAAGCCAAGCCAACGAAAGAGGATCGTAAGATGATGAAGGATAAAATCAGCAAAATTCTTACTCCAGAACAAAATGCTAAGTGGGATAAAATCCAAGCAGAAAGAAAAGAGAAAATGAAAGAAAGAAGAGAAGAAAAAGGCGAAAAATCTGAAGATAAATAATCATTTATTTTTTTATAAAGAAAAAATATTTATATTTGAATTCAATTTAAATAATTTCTCATGAAAAAAATAATTATTGCTGGTATTTTTGCTTTAGCATTTAGCGTTTCGGCAAATGCCCAAACCAAAAAAACTGTTGTTGCTCCTAACAAAAAAGAGCTAGTTTCAATGACTCCAGAACAAGCAGCTAAAAAAGATGGTACTGCAATTTCTGAGTTTTTAGGTCTTGACGAAACTAAAACAGAAGATTTTATAAGACTTTTCATAATGAAGCATCAAGTGATGCAAGACAAATCTGGAACTGTTGAGAGCAGAAAAGAAATGTCAAGAATTGTAGGGCTTAAAATTGAAGCTTCCATTGATTCAAAACAATTGGAAAAATTAAAATCAAATACCGCGCTTTACAACCAAGTTATTAGTGCTGATGCAATTGATGTTAAAAAATAAGATTTTATATTATAATAAAAAAGGGCTTTCATATTTGAAAGCCCTTTTTTATTATAATGTTTTAGCAACCTTTTCAATTGCTCGAATTGTAAAATCCAAATCATCATAAGTTAATGCATCGGTTATAAACCACGTTTCATAAGCCGATGGGGCAATATAAATCCCTTCGTTTAACAAACCGTGAAAAAATTTCTTGAACGTTTCATTATCGCCTTTTGCAGCACTTTGAAAGTCAACAACAGGTGCCGCATCAAAGTGAACTGAAATCATAGAGCCAATTCTGTTAATTGTAAAAGCGATTCCATTTGACGAAAGTGCTTTTTGAATTCCGTTTTCTAAATAAATAGTTTTTTCTGAAAGTCGCTGAAATACTGCTTCATCTTCGTTTAACGCTTTCAACATTGCCAATCCAGCAGCCATTGCCAAGGGATTTCCCGACAAAGTTCCTGCTTGATAAACTGGTCCTAAAGGCGCTAAATAATTCATAATTTCTGCTCTTGCGGCAAATGCTCCAACAGGTAATCCACCACCAATTACTTTTCCAAAAGTTACAATATCGGCTGTAACATTCAATAATTCTTGAACTCCACCTTTTGCCAATCGGAAACCCGTCATTACTTCGTCAAAAATTAATAGAATGGCATTGTCGGTACAAATTTGGCGTAACGCTTCTAAAAATCCTTTATTTGGAGGAATACAACCCATATTGCCTGCTACTGGCTCAATTATTATTGCTGCAATTTCATTTTTATTGGCTTCAACAAGTACTTTTACACTTTCAAAATCATTGTATTTTGCCAATAAGGTGTCTTTTGCTGTTCCTACTGTTACTCCGGGACTATTTGGCGAACCAAATGTTACGGCTCCACTTCCCGCTTGAATCAAAAAAGAATCGGAATGACCGTGATAGCAACCAGCAAATTTGATTATTTTATCTTTTTTAGTAAATCCTCTTGCCAATCGAATGGCACTCATACAGGCTTCTGTTCCCGAATTTACAAAACGAATTTTATCAATTCCCGGTACCATTTTTATTGCTAATGCTGCAATTTGAGTTTCCATTTCTGTGGGCATTCCAAATGAAGTTCCCAATTTGGCTTTTTCAATAACAGCCTCCACAACAGGTGGAAAAGCGTGTCCCAAAATCATTGGACCCCAAGAATTTATATAATCTATAAAACGGTTTCCGTCTTCATCAAATACATACGCGCCCTTTGCACTTTTTGCGAAAATTGGTGTTCCTCCAACGGCTTTAAACGCGCGAACTGGTGAATTTACGCCTCCCGGAATTACTTGTTCTGCTTCCACAAATAATTGACTGCTTCTTTGATACAACATTTTAAATTTGATATTTATGAAGTTATTTATTCAACAATTAAACTCTGACCGATGGAAAGTGCATTGTCGGAAATATTATTTTTCTTTTTTAAATCGTCAATTGACAGATTGAATTTCTTGGAAATCGAATACAATGTATCGCCTTGAGAAACCTGATATTCCTTGAAATTTGATTTGGGTTCAACTGATTTCACAACATAATCGTTACCCAAAACCTCAGCATCATATTGATCCAAATGATAGCGTTCAATAATGGCAATTAATTTTTCAGGATATTTTGGATCTGTAGCATAACCAGCCGCTTTCAACCCTTTTGCCCAACTTTTGTAATCGTCTTTATCTAATTTGAACAATGGCTCATACCATTTTCTACCTTTTAGAAAAAGTGCGTGATCATTATAGGATTCACTTCCTTGATTGTATTTTCTGAAACATTCTTGGGCGCTATCATCATCATATTTTACTGACGCTCCCGTCCAATCTTGATGGCATTTAATCCCAAAATGATTGTTTGCCAAAGCACTCAACGGCCCAGTTCCAGCACCAGATTCTAAAATTCCTTGCCCAAGGCAAATGCTTGACGGAATTCCGAATTGTTTCATATTATTTTTTGCAATATTTTTATATTGAGAAATATACGCCAAAACAATTTCGGTGGTAACTTTTACTCTTGTTGTGGCTTCAAGAATTTCAGTTTTTGATGAATTTCCTTCAGAAGTAGTATTTACAGAAGTAGTATTTCCGTTTGATTTTTTTACCACAACATTGGAATGAGGTCTTGACTTTCCTGATTTTGACGTTTGTATTGCAACTCTTTTAGAACCGCAACTCGCCACTAAAATTAAGACAAAAAGTAGGATGAATTTTCTAATCATTATATAGCAATTAATGGTAAATTTTTATTTTTAAGATTCCTGTTCATTCCCTCAATTCCTTGAAGTCCGCCGGTGTGAATGGCTAATATTTTCGACCCTTTCGGGAAATATCCATTATTGATTAAATCCACAATTCCAAACATCATTTTACCCGTGTAAATTGGGTCTAATGGAATATTGGTTTGTTTATAAAAATCATTTATGAAACGGATTAATGCTTCATTTATTTTTGCATAACCCCCAAAATGATAATCAGATTGTAATTCCCAATTTGAATTCGATACAAATTTACGAATATCATCTGATAAAAAATCACCTTTTAGGGCTGGAAAACCAATTATTTTTTGATTGGCTTTTGCCGAATTGATTAATCCAGAAATCGTTCCGCCAGTTCCAATTGCACAACAAATATGAGTGAAATCCGAATCTTCTATTGTTAAAATCTCTTCACAACCTTTCACGGCAAGCGAATTTGTTCCTCCTTCTGGCACTAAATAAAAATCACCATAATGTTCTTTTAATTTTTCAATAAATGAATTTGATGTTTTAGTTCTGTAAGCTTCTCTGGTTATAAATTCCAATTTCATTCCACAATTTTGTGCAAAAGTCAAAGTGGGATTTTCTGAAATTTTAGATTCCAATTCCTCGCCACGAATTATTCCAATAGTTTCGAGGTTATTTTCCTTTCCAGCATACGCAACAGCGGCAATATGGTTAGAAAAAGCACCGCCAAAAGTGATTAATTTCGATTTTCCTTCTGTTTTTGCTTGAAGCAAATTGTATTTAAGTTTTCTGAATTTATTACCTGAAATAAAAGGATGAATCAAGTCTTCGCGTTTTATATGCAAAGTGATTTCATTTGGAAATTCGATATTTATTAACTGGTTTACACTTTTAAATTCCATTTAAAAAAATAAATTTTTACAAATATAATCTATATGATAACAAAAATAGAATGTAAATAAAATTGACATTGACCTTCTTTCAATTTAATTAAATTTTTAAGAAATATGCTTAAATAATTAATTATTTGTAATGTTTTTTTTAAAATAAAACTAAATGTTTAAAAAAATGTTTAATTTCGTTGAAGCTATCCCTCTTTCTCTAAATTAAAAAAATGAATGAACAAACATTATTACAACATCAAATAGACAAATTCATTCCAATTGAATTGCAAAAAAATTCTGCTTTTATAAAGTTTACCGAAAAAGTTAATAAAACGTATCTAAAACTCAATAAATCAATTGAGAAAGAAAAAAAAACAAATGAAATCAACCGAAAGCTAGTTTTAGATTCCGCACTAAATGTGATAATTGTATTTGATAAAAATGGAAAAATTATATCTTGGAACAAAAGAGGGCAAATTTTATTTGGTAAAACAGAAGAAGAAGTTATTGGCAAAAAAGTATATGAGACTGTTTTTTCCGAAAGTCACAGCATGATGTGTCGTTCCAATATTAACAATTATATTGAAAAAGGGGATACAAGTAATATGTTTCGCCAAATTGGATGCGTTGCAGTAAATAAAGAAAATAAAGAGTTTCCTATAGAAATTGCAATTACTCCAATTCTTCAAAATAAAAAATTGATATTTTATCTTTTTATCAAAGATATAACCGAAATAAAAAAAGCAAATGATTTTTCTTTAAACCAAGGGCAAAAATATAGAAATATCATTTCCAACATCAACATAGGGATTATTGAAGTGGATAATGAAGGGCTTATTCAATTTGCAAATCAAAACTTTGCAATAATTTCAGGATTTGAAATTAACGAGCTCATTGGCAAAAACCCAAATGATTTATTTGGAACAGAGGAGTCAACAAAAATTATTGAATCCAAGAAAAAAATACGAGAAATAGGAATATCGGACACTTATCAGCTAGAGGTTAAAAACAAAAAAGGAGAAATTCGATGGTGGTTTATAAGTGGGGCACCAAATTATGACAGTAATGGAAATATTGCTAGATCGGTGGGGCTTCATCTGGATATTACAAATCAAAAATTACTTGAATTTGAACTTGAAAAAGAAAAGGTAAAAGCAGAAGTTAGCGCTAAAGCCAAAGAGTTGTTTCTGATTAATATGAGTCACGAAATTAGAACGCCTTTGAATGCGATTGTTGGATTTTTGAGAGAATTGAAACGAGAGGAATTAACAGAAAATCAGAAATTATTTGTCAACAACAGTTCCCTTGCATCCTATCATTTAATGGCAATTATTAACAATATATTGGATTTATCAAAAATTGAAGCAAAAGAGATTCAACTTGAAAATAAAAATTTCAATTTTAAAAATAAGATAGCCAATATCATTACTGTACTTCAAGTAAAAGCCAAAGAAAAAAATCTCGAATTGAATTTGTATATTTCGGATGAAATTAACAAAGAATTAAAAGGAGACATCTTACGAATTGAACAAATCATCTATAATATTATAGGAAATTCGTTGAAATTTACACACAGAGGAAGTGTCTCTATTCGATGTGAAGTGCTTGACGATTTTCCGAAATCACAAGACATTTGTATCACAATTTCTGATACTGGAATTGGGATGAGTCCTGATTTTATTTCAAATATATTTCAGATTTTTACACAGGAAAGTAATGCGATTGCAAGGAAATTTGGAGGAACGGGTTTGGGAATGTCAATTGCCTATAAATTAGCGCAATTAATGAACGGAAAGATTGAAATTGAAAGTAAAAAAAACCAAGGAACTTCAGTTAAAATCTACTTAAAACTAAGAAAAGCCAATAATAATAATAATAATAATAATAATAATAATAATAATAATAATAATAATAATAATATAGACCTTCATAACATTTCAATTCTTTTGGTTGAAGACAATACCATCAACAGACTTATTGCACAAAAATCTTTAGGAAATTATAATTGTAAAATTACCGAAGTAAATAATGGGATTGAAGCTGTTGAAATTCTAAAAATTGAAAAATTCGATATTATTTTAATGGATATTTATATGCCTGAAATGGATGGTCTTGAAGCAACTGAAATAATTAGGAACGAATTAAAAATCACAACTCCAATAGTTGCTTTTACAGCAAATGCATTTAAATCTGAAATTGAAAAATTCATTGAAATTGGTATGAATGATTATGTATTAAAACCATTTGACGAAACCATTTTAGTTGAAACTATTGCAAAACACACCATTGACAAAGTGGATTTCATAAGAATCTAAACACCCTATTGTTTTCAATTATTGATTTAATAATTCAAAGAAAAATCCCAAACTTCTACTTTTATTAAATATTTCGTAACTATACTTTACTTTCACTTTAAAGTTTATAAATTTGTAGGTATGAAGGAAACCAATAATGAGGATAAATTAATTGAAGGTGAGGATTATTATATTACGCCTGAAGGTTATAAATGCTTTACCGAAAAACACCATTTAAAGCGAGGTTATTGCTGCAAAAGTGGCTGTAGGCATTGTCCTTATGGTTTTGATAAAAAACGAGGAGAACTAAATTAGCATTTTACTCTTTTTCAAATAAATTGATAATAGATTCAATAATTCAACAATAAAAAATGACTTTTCAAGAACAAATTCAAGAAGGAATTCCAACTGTTTTGCCACAACCAAAAAGGTTTGAAACAGAAATAAATCACGCTCCAAAACGAAAAGAAATATTATCTGCAGATGAGAAAAAGTTAGCGCTTCGCAATGCTTTACGGTATTTTGAACCTAAAGATCATGCCGTTTTAGTTAAGGAATTTTCCGAGGAATTAGAAACTTACGGTAGAATTTATATGTACCGTTTGCGTCCCGATTATAAAATGTATGCCCGTCCAATTTCGGAATATCCTGGAAAAAGTGAGCAAGCAAAGGCTATTATGTTGATGATTCAAAATAATTTAGATTATGCCGTGGCACAACATCCACATGAATTAATAACCTACGGTGGAAATGGTGCTGTTTTTCAAAATTGGGCGCAATACCGCCTTACGATGAAATATTTATCTGAAATGACTGACGAACAAACATTGACGATGTATTCTGGGCATCCAATGGGATTGTTTCCTTCACACAAAGAAGCACCTCGTGTGGTGGTTACCAACGGAATGGTAATTCCAAACTACTCAAAACCTGATGATTGGGAAAAATTTAATGCGTTAGGCGTTTCGCAATACGGGCAAATGACAGCAGGAAGTTACATGTATATTGGACCTCAAGGAATTGTTCACGGAACTACAATTACGGTTTTGAATGGTTTTAGAAAAATTAAAAAAAGTCCTTCTGGAGGTTTATTTGTAACTTCTGGTTTGGGTGGAATGAGCGGTGCGCAACCAAAAGCAGGAAATATTTCGGGTTGTATTACGGTTTGTGCAGAAATGAATCCCAAAATTACGCACCTTCGACACAATCAAGGTTGGGTAAATGAAATCATTGACGATTTAGATGAATTGGTCAAAAGAGTTACTTTGGCGAAAGCCAATAAAGAAAT
>CANIFM010000117.1 GCA_947466955.1 Bacteroidota bacterium | reverse complement strand
TTATCACAATAAATTGGTGAATTCCAACCCGAAGCCCACGTAAAAGGATTTCGTGGATTCAATTTAATTGCATTTATTTGTAAAAGCAATTCGGCTGTTTTTTCGGCTGTGTCTTTATTAAAAATCATAGTACAAATGTATAAAGTTTTTGTCAACGATAAACCACTTTTCTTAACAAATGAAATCTTCAAAGAAACAGATTTCCAACTGTTCTTGCTTGAAAGTGTTGATTTCAAACAGCTTATCGTCAAAATGTTTCAAAATAAAATTCAAAAAGCCTATTTATATTATCCCGATGAAAAGGAAATATTGAAGGTTTTGAAGACCAAAATCCCCGTTAACAAAGCTGGCGGTGGTTTGGTTTACAATAAAAATGGCGATGTTTTATTCATTTTTAGAAATGGAAAGTGGGATTTACCAAAAGGCGGCACCGAAAAAGGTGAAGATATCGAGCAAACGTCGATGCGTGAAGTCGAGGAAGAAACTGGCGTAAATGGTTTAAAAATCATTAAAAAACTTCAAAAAACCTATCATATTTTCAAGCGAAATGGCGTTTATAAACTCAAAATTACCCATTGGTTCGAAATGCAAACTGATTTTGAAGGCATTCCCGAAGGTCAAATCGACGAAGGAATTGACAAAGTAGAGTGGAAAAATCCTACACAAATTCAAGAAGCTTTGAAAAATTCTTACGAAAACATCAAATTATTATTTCAAGAAGTGAATTAGACAACTCAGAGTATTAGATTTTTAGACTTCTTAGATTTCCCAAAACAACGAATTTCCTGATTAAATCATTTTGCCTAACTCCGTCAGAGTTTAAAACTCTGACGGAGTTGTGAAACAAAAAATCCTATTTTGTCAATCTGAAATTAATATTTGATTTGTCAATCTGAATTTATTTCAGATTCTAAATTTAATTTTCTTTTAGATGCTGAAACAAGTTTAGCATGACAAGAGTTCGCAATTAGCTCTTGCAAACAAGACACTGATAGGTTTGTCAATCTGAATTTATTTCAGATTCTAAATTTTTATTTTAAAAATTATTTTTTTTTCTTGTCTTTGTGGGTAAGGATTAGAAATCCGTCTATCCGTTGTGGAACATATCCGGTCGGTCGGGCTAAATCTTTATAAACTTATTTGTATATTTTTTTCCTTCTGATTCCACAATCAATAGATAAATCCCTGACTGTAATAGTTCGATATTAACTTGATTTATATTCCCCATTTTTTCCAACACTTTTTTACCAGTTAAGTCTGTTATGGTTATTTTATCTATTAATAGATTAGTGCTTTGTAGGTAAAGTAAATTTCGTGTAGGATTTGGATAAATTTTAATTGGGTTCGAGTTTTGTATTGCCTCTTCAACGCTTAAAGAAGGACAATTAATTAAAGTTGGAATGAGTTTGTTAGTATTTGATCCATCGCCTAATTGACCATACTCATTCCAACCCCAACTCCATAAAGATCCATTTGTTTTTACCGCCATTGAATGACCTGAATATATTGAGATAGATTGCCAGTCGTTATCTGTTCCTATTTGTGTTGGAAAATTTTTATCTTGAGTAGAGCCAATACCTAATTGCCCATGATAATTTCTTCCCCATGCCCAAAGTGTACCGTCATTTTTTAAAGCGAGAGTATTTCCATAACCAGTACTAATGGATTGCCAATTATTATCTGTTCCAATCTGTATTGGAACATAAGAAATTATATTTGTAGAGTTTCCTAACTGTCCATATTGATTATCTCCCCAAGCCCATAAGGTGCCGTCAGATTTTAAGGCAATTGTGAAATGATTACCTGTTGAAATGGTTTGCCAGCTGTTAGAACCGCCAATTTGATTCCAGAAAAAATTGTTTGGTAAAATATTTGAATCGTTTCCATTTCCTAATTGCCCTTTAAAATTTTGACCACAGGACCATAATGTACCATTTGTTTTTATTGCTACTGAGAAATCTCTCCCAGCCGAACAACTTTGCCAATTCATACCTGTTCCAATTTGAGTTGGAATGTTATATGTACCAACGGTGTAACTACTTGTCCCATTTCCAAAATCACCTATATTAGAACCCCATGCCCATATTGTACCATTATTTTTTATCCCTAGGGTTTTATAAATTCCAGCAGAAATAAATTCCCAATTATTATCTACTCCAATTTGAGTTGGAATATTTTTATTAACATTTGTACCGTCTCCTAATTCTCCCGAAGCATTATATCCCCAAGCCCATAATGTACCGTCGGATTTTATCACCTGTGTATGACCGGTTCCTACAGAAATAAACTGCCAAATGTTGTTAGTACTTATTGGTAATGGAGTATTTTGATCCGTGTTAGTACCATCTCCTAATTCGCCATCTATATTCCATCCCCAAGACCATAAAGTACCATCATTTTTTTTCGCAATTGTGTGAACTTCACCTGCTTTAACTGATTGCCAACATTGTGCATTAACTTGTAAACTTATAATGATAATGATAACTGATAATAATTTTTTTTTCATTTCTATTTTATTATTGGATTTTTGATTATTTTTTCTAAATATTACTGCCAAATACCTAATATGCGCTAAAAACTTTCGTATCTCCGTCCAATTTCGGTTAGATTGGCGAAGATTTATTTCGCATTATTTATTATTTATTAAATTTCACGATAGGAATTATTCAAACCGTGTTTATTGTTTCTGTAATCTTGATTTGCTAAAAACAACAACGTGTTTTTGTTGCATAACAAATCCTGCGCATGCTTTTTGAGGGAATTAAAAGCGGCAAAGCGAATTTTTGCCTAAGAATCAAAGAAATAAAGGAATCTTATTTCGACGATAAATACAATGCTTAGTATTCTTTGTAAATGTAACGTTTAATTTAGATAATAGGTTATTTGTGAGAAAAAGTTTATTTTTTATCTACAGCCTGTCTTTGCGAGGCACGAAGCAATCTCATCTTGTTTTTTCCGTTACCATCAACAGATTGCCACGCTCCGTTGCTCTTCGCTCGCAATGACAAAACAAGAAAACGAATATTCCCTCAGCCCCGATTGAGGCGTTATCCTCGCAGCGAAGCGAAGAGATATAGCCGAAAGCGGGAATTGCATTTCCTAATACAAAAGGACAATTCGCTCCAAAAGAAAAGTTTATGGTTTTTGATAATTCAAATTTAAAAATTTATAATTTATAATTCAAAATTGGGTTTACCTTTGCAAAATGAAAAATAAGCATCATTCCAATAATATATTACTGAATTTAGGTATCGAAAACCTAAACGAAATGCAAATTGCTGCGCAAGAAACGATTTTGAGCGACAATAATATTCTACTATTATCACCAACAGGTTCTGGGAAAACATTGGCTTTTTTGTTGCCAATATTTGAAATGTTGCAACCTGAAATTCTTTCGGTGCAATGTTTAATTTTAGTTCCATCACGAGAATTGGCTTTGCAAATTGAGCAAGTTTGGAAAAAAATGGGAACCGATTATAAAGTAAATGTTTGCTATGGTGGACATTCTATTGATACAGAAATTAAGAATTTAAGCAATCCGCCAGCAGTTTTAATTGGAACTCCTGGACGAATTGCCGACCATATTGACAGAGGAACTTTCCGTTTGGACAAAATTCAAACGTTGGTTTTAGATGAATTTGACAAATCATTGCAATTGGGTTTTCACGAGCAAATGTCATTTATCATTGGGAAATTATCAAAACTAAACAAGCGTATTTTGGTTTCGGCAACTTCTGATATTGAAATTCCAAAATATACAAGAGTAATCAATCCTACTATTTTGGATTATATTCCTGCTGAAGAAGAACGCACGAATTTGTCTATGAAATTAGTGGTTTCTAAAGAAAAAGACAAAATAGGAAGTTTGTTCAACTTGATTTGTTCTTTAAAATCGCAATCGGCTTTGATTTTTTGCAACCACCGTGATGCTGCCGAACGCATCAGCGATACGTTGAACGAAAAAGGGATTTATGCTACTTATTATCACGGCGGAATGGATCAGGACGAACGCGAACGGGCGTTAATTCAGTTCAGAAATGGAAGTGTGAGCTATTTGGTAACAACCGATTTAGCGGCTCGTGGATTGGATATTCCAGAAATGAAACACGTTATTCATTATCATTTGCCGTCAAAAGACGACGAATTCACGCACAGAAACGGAAGAACGGCGCGTATGTTGGCTTCTGGAACGGCTTATATTATCGCTCACGAAAGCGAGAAAAAGATGGATTACATCGATTATGGAATGGAAGCATTGAAAGTTGAAAATGCTACAGCTTTGCCAAAACCACCTGAATTTCAGACTATTTACATCAGTGGTGGAAAGAAAAACAAGTTGAATAAAATTGATATTGTAGGTTTCTTTTCTCAAAAAGGAAAACTCGAAAAAGGCGATTTAGGATTAATCGAAGTGAAAGATTTCATTTCATTTGCAGCAGTAAAATTCAATAAAGTTAAAGATTTATTGCAGAATATTCGTGAAGAAAAAATGAAAGGCAAAAAGTTTAAAATTGAGGTTGCTAGAAAAGTGGTTAAGAAAGAAGTGGAGTAATCAGTGTTCCGATTTCAGATTTAGAATATGGTTTACTCCCACTATCCTCCCACTATCCTCCATCCTCCTAGTATCCTCCTAGTAATAATAAATAGGGAGTTGTTAAAGAATTTAGTGCTTTAATGAGGCAATAAATATCCGTAAAGCAATCCTAAAAAAGTATTTATATTTACTGAACTATTATTTAATAGTAAACATAATAAGGGTTAGCGCTTGATTTAAATTTATGTATTTAAAATCTACTATTTCAGATTCAAATTTATAACTTGCTTAAATACAAAGTATTAATTATTTTTGATTTCTTTTACGCTGTTTATGATGGATAATTATGTACTATTTTCACACCAATAACGGACTTTTGAATATCATTTAAAGTATATTTTTACTTTCCGATAGTATAGTTTAATTTTACTATATCGATTTATTAAAAAACCAATACTTAATTACCCAAATTATGAAAAAACCACTACTACTGTTTTTATTAATTTTCACTTCTATTGCCTTTAGTCAGAAGGATTCTAAAGGAATAACTGGAACTGTTGTTGATAGTAAAGGAATACCAATTCCTGGAGTTACAGTTACATTTGAAGAAAACAATACCGCAACAGACTTAGATGGAAAATATTCTATTGACGTCAAAAATTCAAAATCAATATTACGCTTTTCATATTTAGGATACGCATCACAAGTTGTGGTTGTGGGTAAAAACAAAGAGATAAATATAACATTAACCGAGTCGAAAAGCGAATTGGACGAAGTTGTAGTTATTGGGTATGGAACTCAAAAAAGATCTAATGTTACAGGGTCAATTTCTAAATATAAAAATGAAAAACTAGATGAAATAGCCGTTTCTAATTTGGATCAAGCCTTGCAAGGGAAGATTGCGGGAGTTCAAGTTCAGAATATTTCGTCTGAAGCAGGTGCTGAATCTAAAATTAGTGTTCGTGGTATTAGTTCGATTAATGCAGGAGCAAATCCACTGGTTGTGGTAGATGGACAGCCTATTGCAGATGGTCTTACTTCTTTAAATATGGCTGATGTTGCTTCGGTAGAAGTCTTAAAAGATGCTGCTTCTGCTGCTATTTATGGTTCTCGTGGTGCTAGTGGTGTAATTTTAGTTACTACTAAAAGTGGCAAGGCGGACAAAGTTAAATATACGTTTAAATACAGTTCGGGTTTTAAGGAAGTTTATAATAAATATAACTTGCTTTCAACTTCAGAATATACTGAACTTTTATTTAAAGAGCGGGATTTGAGAAATACCGACCCTGCTATTCAAGCTGAAGGATTGATTAATCCAAATGCATTGAATATTTATTATCAAGGAAGTGCTACTAAAACAAATAATTTAATAGCGGCATATATTGTAGAACAAACCATGCTTGGTGGAAAAGGTTATAATTATCAAAATGAGGTTTTGAGAACTGCGGCATTCAAAAACATTCAATTTAGCGCCACTGGAGGAACAAAAAACCTGAAGTATTATGTTTCTGCAGGCTATCAAGGTGATGAGGGAGTAATGTTGAAAAGTAATTATGATAAAATTAATTTTCGAACAAAGTTTGATATTGATTTAGGTAAAAAAGTAAAACTATCTGTAAATCTTAATCCATCTTATAGTAAAAAAGAATCTCCATCTGAAAATCTCACAAATTTTTGGCGTTATCCAACATGGCTACCTGCTACTCATAATGACATCACAGCTGCTTTTGTGAATCAAAGTTCACAATGGGCATCTATTCAACCTGGTGATTGGGCACAACCAAGACATTTTATAGGATTAACTTATAATCCAGCATATCCAGATGGAACTCCTTTATTAATGCCTGACGGAACAACTTTCGTTCCAGCATCAGGAGCACCATCAAATTCAGCTCAAAACAATCCAATGTCTTCTCTTATGCGTCATGATATTATCGCAAAAACTTATGGACTTCAAGGCGGAACAACATTAAATATTAATTTACTTCCTGGTTTGAATTTCAAATCGATGGCTACAATGTATATAAAATATGATACAAAATTAGATTGGACAGATAGAAATGCAGATGGTGATGGAATTGTAAATAGAGGTGTTTATAATAATAACACTTTTATTGATTTATTATCTGAAAATACGTTGAATTATAAAAAGGATTTAGACGAAAGTAATTCGGTAGAACTATTACTTGGATATACCGCACAACAAACTAAAAGTACTAGCACTCAAACTACAGGATTAGATTATCCTAGTGACGATATTAATACACTAAACAATGCGCTTTATATAGATAAATCAGGAACTTTTGGTTCACAAAATCAAATAGGCCTATTGTCTTATTTAGGAAGGGTAAATTATGTCATTAATAGTAAATACTTACTTTCGGCAAGTTTTCGTGCTGATGGTAGTTCGTATTTTGGACCTGGCAAAAAATGGGGCTATTTCCCAGCTGCGTCTATAGGATGGATTGCAAATAACGAACCTTTTTTGAAAAAAATTGATTGGCTTAATAAGTTGACTTTTAGAGCTAGTTATGGTGTTTCTGGAAACAATAGAATTTTGAATTATGGGTTTCAAAACTTATTAAATTCAGCAAATTACTCTTTTGGAGCCGGAACAGGGAATCAAACTACTGGACAAGTTCAAAATTCTTCTGTTAATTATAACAAAGATATTACTTGGGAGAGTACGTATCAAACGAATTTCGGTGTTGATTTATCCGTTTTAAGTAATAGAATTAATCTTTCGGTTGATGTTTATAAATCAGACACCGATAAATTACTTTTACAACAGGCTACAATGGCATTTTCAGGAGTACCATTGTCTTGGAATAATATCGGAAGCCTTAGCAATAAAGGAATTGAGGTTGAATTATCAACTACAAATGTAAAAGCAAAGAGTTTTAAATGGTCAACTTCAACAAATATTGCTCACACAGAAAATAAAATTACAGAATTAGGAAATGAAGCTTACTTGCTTAATTATGGTGAAAGAAATGAAATTTATAAAAGTGTTGTAGGCGGTCCATTAGTTCAATTCTTTGGATACAAAACAGATGGAATTTGGACTTCTCAAGCACAAATAGATGCTTCGGGATTAACATCTAATTTACCTTCTGTTTTTAAGCAAGGAGGTTTGAAAATTGTAGATGTTAATGGAGATGGAGTAATTGATACGAATGATAGAACAATAATTGGCAATCCGTATCCTGACTTTACTTGGGGTTTGACTAATAATTTCTCTTATAAAAATTTCGACTTAAGTTTCACATGTCAAGGAGTTCAAGGCGGTAGTGTTATTAATGGAGACGCTAATTATGGCGAAACGAAATCAATGAATGCAAATTACAACACCAATCGTTGGATTAGCCCAATGAATCCTGGAGATGGCAGAACACCTTATGAATCAATAGGTTTTGACTGGATGTTAACTGATTATGTTGTAGAAGACGCCTCTTATTTTGCTTTAAGAGAAGTTAATTTTGGATATACAATACCAAGTTCTGCGGTTAAAAAGATAGGATTAAGTTCTTTACGACTATATTCTTCAGCACAAAATGTATTTTTTCATTTTGCTAGCGGATATAGAGGAATTAATCCAGAAGGACGTTCAACTTCAGGCCCTTATGGTTCTGCTTTAGTTGCAGGTTATCAAAGAGGAAGCTTTTCTGCAGCAAAAACTATTGTTTTCGGAATCGATATTAATTTTTAATTTTAAAAGTATTTACAATGAAAAACTCAATTAAATATATAGGTGTTTTGTTTTTAGTA
>CANIFM010000116.1 GCA_947466955.1 Bacteroidota bacterium | reverse complement strand
TCATGTCCAAATGTATGTTTATTGCAAATTAATTTGCCTGTAACATTTGAAGGTACTGCTACAGACTATACTATGACAGATTTTGGTGGTAATGTTTCAACTAAAGTAGTAGACCCTACTGATTCAAGTAATACTGTAATGAAAGTTGTGAAAACAGCAGGTGCCGAAGGATGGGCAGGAACTACTATGGGGGCTGGAGCATTTGGATTCAGTTCTGCGGTTCCATTTTCTGCAGTTAATAAAAAAATGTATGTTAAAGTTTGGACACCAGCGTCTGGTATCAAAGTAAGATTGAAAGTTGAAGATCACACAAATGTAAATCATTATGTTGAGCAAGATGTTATTACAACTCTGCAAGGATGGGAAACATTGATGTTTGATTTTACTACGCCTGCTACAGCGCCGTACGATTCAACTTTTATTTATGATAAAGCTTCAATATTTTTTAATTTTATTCCTACTGTACTAAATGCAGTTGAAGCAACGTATTATTTTGACAATGTAAGTTACGGGCAGCCTTTATTGGGACTTTCTTCTTTTGAAACCTCAAAAGTAAAAATGTATCCAAACCCAACTTCTTCAGTTTTCACAATTGAAGCAAAAAATACTGTTGAAAGTGTTTCTTTATTTAATGTTTTAGGACAAGAAGTATTAACTAAAAAACCTAATAGTAATTCAGTTACTATAGATATTGCAAACCTTCAAACTGGAGTTTATGTTGTAAAAACAATAATTGGTGGTGTTTCATCAACTTCAAGAATTGTTAGAAAATAAGTTTAGATTTTAGTTTTAATGTTAAAAACACGTTCTGAAAAGAGCGTGTTTTTTTGCTTACTACCAATTTATTTGTCTTTTGTAATTGTTTTATTATCTTTATAACTGAATTTACCTTAATCCCTACATTAAATGGCAAAAATTAAATTTACACAATTTCTGTTTGTGCTTCTATTTCTTTGTGCTTCCTTGTCTTTTAGTCAGGAATTACCACCAATTGTAAAATACAGCCCAACTACTTATGGAGCAGGAAATCAAAATTGGATGATTTCACAGGACAAAAACAACTTTATTTTCTTTGCTAATAATGAAGGGCTCTTAGAATATAATGGCTCAAATTGGACTTTATATCCATCTCCTAATGAAACAATTATTCGTTCGGTAAAAGTGATTGACAATAAAATTTATACTGGTTGCTATATGGAATTTGGGTATTGGGTTCGACAATCTAATGGTCAATTACAATACACATCTTTGAGTAAATCTATAAAAAATAAAATCCAAGATGATGAACAATTTTGGAATATCCTTAATTATGATCAATGGGTTATTTTTCAATCTCTAAATAAGATTTTTATTTACGATACTAAAACAGGAAAATTTAATATTATTACTCCTAAAAATGGTATTGTGAAATCGTTTAGAACTAATAATTCTATTTATTTTCAAACCATTAATGAAGGACTATATGAAATTGAAAATGGAAAAAGTAAGTTGATTTCTAATAATCCAGTTTTTAAAAATAATAGAATAGTATCTGTATTTTCAACTAATGAAGGATTATTAATTCAAACTCAATCCAATGGACTTTTTAAATTAATTGGTGAAAATGTAACCAAGTCTTCTATCGATGCCGATTCAGCAATTACTTCAAATACCATTTACAGTAGTAAAATTCTATCTGACGGAAGTTTTGCATTAGGCACAGTTTCCAATGGAATTTATATTTTATCAAAAGACGGTAAAGTAAAATACCATATCACTCAAAATAAAGGTTTAAGTAACAATACCGTATTGTCGTTGTTTGAAGACTCTGATAAAAATTTATGGATTGGCTTAGACAACGGAATAAACTGTATCAATATTCAATCGCCAGTGAAAAGTTTTTCTGATAATACAGGAATGTTAGGAACCGTTTATGCTTCTGTTTCTCACAACGGAAAATTATATATAGGAACCAATCAAGGTTTGTTCTTTAAAAATTTTGGCACAAATGACGAATTTCAATTTGTAAGCGGAACAAAAGGGCAGGTTTGGTCTTTATATGAAAATGCAGGCACACTTTTTTGTGGTCACGATTCAGGTACTTTTATTGTTGAAAATGGAAATGCAACACCTATATTTTCTAAATCTGGAACCTGGAAATTCTCAACTGTTCCAAATCATAATAATTTGCTTTTACAAGGGAATTATTACGGTATTTCTGTTTTAGAAAAGGTAAATAACCGATGGGTTTTTAGAAATAAAATTTCTGGATTTGACTACTCTTCTCGGTATTTTGAAATTACCAACTCTTTAGATGTTTATGTAAGCCACGAATACAAAGGAGTTTTTCGATTAAAATTAGATGACAAACTGTTAAAAACAAATAAATTTGTAACCTATCAATCACCTACAAAAGGGAAAAATGCAAGTTTGGTGAAATTCAATAATGTGATTTACTATGCTTACAAAGAAGGTATTTTCAAATTAAATACAGCATCAAAAGAATTTGAAAAAGATAAATTATTGAGTTCTGTTTTTGAAAAAGATGAATATACTTCAGGGAAAATGATTGTTGATAATTCCAATAAAATCTGGTTATTTTCAAAAAATTATATTCACTATTTTACTTTAAGTAAATTGAGTTCTGATTTAAAACAAAATACTATTCCAATTCCTTCTGCATTGACAAATTCAATGTCAGGTTTTGAAAACATTGCCCAACTTTCCAATTACGGCTATCTTATTGGAACTACGGATGGATATTACACAATGAATATCAATGATTTAAGTTTTAAAAACTATACTGTTTCCATTTCAAACATTAGCATTAACAAATTAAATGAACAGTCTTTTAGTGCTTCAATTTCTGCACCAGGAGAGTTTAAATATGCTGAAAATAATGTTACATTCAATTATACCGTACCTGAATATAATAAATATATAAATGCCGAATACCAATATTTATTAGAAGGAGTTCAGGACGAATGGAGTGAATGGAATGCAAAATCAACGGTCAATTTCAAAAATTTATCTCCTGGTGAATACACTTTTAAAGTAAGAGCAAAAATTGCAAACTCATCACCTGAAAACATGGCTTCTTATACTTTTGTAATTCTAAAACCATGGTACGCCACAAATTTTGCGATTATTTTTTATATAATTGTAATTATGATTATGGCTCATTTTATCAATAAAGCCTATAAAAAATATTATAACAAACAACGAGAAAAGCTAATTGAGGAAAATAATTTATTACTTGAAATTAAAGAATTAGAAAATTCTCAGGAACTTATGAAAGTTAGAAATAAGCAACTTTCGCAAGATGTTGATACTAAAAATAGGGAATTAGCAGTTTCTACAATGAGCTTAATTAAGAAAGATGAATTGTTGACTTTGATTAAAGAAGATTTAAAAAACACTTCTGATGAAGGTTCTAAAAGTATCAAATCGGTAATTACGAATATCACCAAAAATATCTCTGAAGAAGATTCATGGAATGTTTTTAAAGAAGCTTTTGATAATGCGGATAAAGACTTTTTGAAGAAAGTTAAATTAGCGCATCCGTCGCTTACTCCAAATGATTTGAGACTTTGCGCCTATCTTCGATTGAATCTTTCCTCAAAAGAAGTCGCTCCTTTAATTAGTATTTCTGTTCGTAGTGTTGAGATAAAACGCTATCGATTGCGTAAAAAAATGGAATTATCACACGAACAAGGTCTTGTTGAGTATATTTTGTCTATATAATCAATTCTTTTAATCTTAATTTAACTATACATCGCCACAACATATTAGATTAATGATTTTGTAATGAATGTTCAAATGACATTTAAAATTCATTAATAGTTGATGCAAACGCTATTTATCATTGATTAATTTACAGTATTCAGATTAATCATTAGTTTTTTTTCAAATGTATGTTTTTTGTTGTGGTTCTTTTTAATTTTTTCTCATTCGTTAACTATATTTTTATATTTCTTAAAACAAACCAATTTATTATTATGAAATCAAAATTATTACTAATCACTTTTATTTTAATTTCTACGCTGGGATATTCCCAAATGGTAGAAATTAGTGGAAAAGTAATCGATTCAAAATCAAATACTCCTTTAATAGGTGTAAATGTTGAAATCCAAAACACATCTCAATTTTTTACTACTGATGTTGATGGAAATTTCAAATTTTCTAAAGTTCCTTCTGGTTCAAAACTTATTTTCAGCTTTATTGGCTATAAAAAGTATGAACTTAAAGTAACGAAATCTCAAAATATTACAATAGAAATGCAAGCCGTTTCTGAATCTTTAGAAGAGATTGTAGTTATTGGTTACGGTTCCAAAAAGAAACGAGATGTAACTGGTTCTGTAACAGTAGTTTCAAGTAAAACAATTGACGAATTAAAACCTATTAAAATCGAACAAGCTTTGCAGGGAACTGTTGCTGGTGTTTCAGTTTCCACTCAGTCTGGTTCGCCAGGTGCGGGTTTGGATATTAGAATTCGTGGAATTTCTACCAATTTAAATAATGCTCCTTTAGTAATTGTTGATGGTTATCAAGGTGATTTAGGAATTATTAATCCTAATGATGTTGAAAGTATTACCGTTTTAAAAGATGCTCAAGCAGCAATTTATGGTACAATTGGTGCAAATGGTGTAATTTTAATTACGACTAAATCAGGTAAGAAAAATGCAAAAACTAAGGTGACTTACAATTCCTATATCGGTTCTCAAGAGACAACCAAAAAAATCAATTTGCTTAATGCTACTGATTACGCGCTTTTACTTAATGAAAGTTATGGAAATGGCGGACAAGCATTGCCTTACCCAATTGTTACTGGTTTAGGAAAAGGTACAAATTGGCAAAATGAAGTTTTCAGTAAAGCTCCAATTGTTAGTAATGATTTCTCTATTTCTGGTGGTTCTGATAAAATTACCTATTCTTTTAGTGGTTCCGATATGAACCAACAAGGAATTATTGGTGCAGGAAAATCAGAATATAAAAGAAATACTGCGCGTTTGTCTTTAGGTGCTGATTTATCTGATAAATTCAAATTATCTGCCAATGTAGTTTATACTTTCATAGGGAGAAACTCCTTGAATGAAAGAGGTTTGGGTTCAGTATTATTCAATGCTATTAATACGCCTTCAACTTTAACGCCACGTGATGCTAATGGTGATTATACATTAGTTCCAAGTACAACTGGTTACGGAATTGAAATTATCAACCCTTTGGCTCAAATTGAAAACACCTACAACGATTATAAGCTTAAGAAATTAAACGGTGGTGTTACTCTAGATTACGATGTTGTAAAACATTTTAAAGTGACAACTAGAGTTGGTTTTAATACTGGAAACAGTAAAGGTAAGAATTTTAACAAGCAAGTAAATTACGGTGGAAAAGTTTTTGATGTTACTCGAAGTAGTGTGAATCAAAACACCATAAACGACAATGATTATACTTTTGATGCTTTTGGTGTTTATGAAAATACATTTAAAGAGAATCATAAATATAAATTAACCATCGGACAAACTGTTTATAAAGAATTTGGCTCGGGTCTTTTTGCAACGGGTTATGATGTTCCAAACAATTCTTGGGAAAATGCTGATATAGCTTTGGCATTAGGAACAAGCACTGCAGGAGCTCGAGATGTTGGTTCTTATGGATATGATGAACGAAGATTAACGCATTTTGGAAGATTTGAATATGACTTCAAAGGAAAATATTTGTTTTCTGCTATGGTTGCAAGAAATGTTTCTACAAAATTTGGACCTGATAACAGAGTTGCAGTTTTCCCATCTTTTACAGGTGGTTGGATTGTTTCCGATGAAAATTTCTTTAACAAATCAGGAGTTATCAATTTCTTTAAAATAAGAGCCAGTTGGGGATTGTTAGGAAATGATAAAATTGGAAATAATGCTTATGTAGGTAATTTAGGTGGTGAAGGTACTTATGTTTTCGATAATACCTTATTAAATGGAGTTGCTATTGGAGTAATTCCAAATCCGAAAATTAAGTGGGAAGCTGATGAAAAATTAGATTTTGGTTTTGATGCCAAAGTATTAAACAACAAAATTGATGTGACTTTTGATTATTTCAAAGACACTCGTAATGATTTATTAATTGGAAACATCCCAGTTTCAGGAATAACTGGTGTTTATGCGCCGGGTTCTGGAGCACCAACAATTAATGCAGGTTCAGTTGTAAATGAAGGATTAGAATTTGCTGTTAATTATAAAGATAAATTGTCAGATGATTTCAAATTTGGAATTTCATATAATGTAACTACTCTTAAAAATAAAGTTACAAAAGTGGATAACAGCACTGGTTTTATTGAAGGAGGTAGTTTCGGAGTAAGCCAACCAGCACCATCAAGAATGGAAGTTGGTCATGCAATAGGTTATTTCTTAGGATACCAAACAGACGGTATTTTCCAAAATCAAGCTGAAATTGATGCACATCCGTCTCAAGCTGCCTTAGGTGCAGCAACTTCACCTGGAGATATTCGATATAAAGATTTAAATGGTGATGGTGTTATCGATTTAAAAGATAGAACGGATTTAGGAAGTCCAATTGCCGATTTTACAATGGGATTGAATTTGAATTTCAATTATAAAAATTTCGATTTTGTAGCCTATTCCTATGCTTCAATTGGAAACGAAATGGTTCGTAATTACGAAAGAACATTATCTAATGTTAACCGTTTAAACTATGTTTTAGGAAGATGGACTGGTGAAGGAACAAGCAATACCGTTCCAAGAGTTACAACGGGTGCAACAAACAACAATGTACTTTCTAACTATTTTGTTGAAGATGCTTCGTTCTTAAGAATCCAAAATATTCAATTGGGTTATACTTTGAATAAAACGTTATCAGAAAAATTCAAAATCAGTAAATTGAGATTGTACGCGGGGGTTAATAATGTATATACTTTCACTAAATACAGAGGTTTTGACCCAGCTGCTACAGATGGTTCTCCAATTGGTGGTGGAATTGATTTCGGATTTTATCCAACACCAAAAACCTATATGATGGGTATAAATGTTAATTTTTAATACTAGAAAGATGAAAAAATATATTATAAAATCAAGTATTGCCATTGCACTTTTTGCAACAATCAGCATTTCTTGTTCCGACAATTTTGTAGATAGAACCCCAGTTTATTCTATCGATTCTGAGAATTATTTTAATTCAAAAGCAGATTATGATAGTGCGTTAATTGCAGCGTACGATTTGCTTCAATCTTCCTATATCAATGTTTTAATGGGTGAAATTGCTTCCGACAATACGTTGTCAGGTGGTGAAAGTGCTACCGATGTAATCGGAATTCAACAAGTAGATGAAATGACGCATACACCTCAAAACAGCAATCTGAAAGATCTTTGGAACTGGATGTTTGCAGGATTAAATAGAGCAAATTATATCTTAGAATTCAAAGATAAAACAGACTTTTCTGGTAAAAATCAAGTGATTGCCGAAGCGAGATTTTTACGAGCGTATTACCAATTTGAATTGGTGAAATGGTTTGGAGGTATTCCAATGAAAGGTGATGCTCGTTTCAAATTAAATGATGAAAAAACCATTCCAAGATCGTCAACAGCTGCTGTTTATGCTTCAATTGAATTGGATTTGCAATACGCAATCGATAATTTGAATCCTGTTGCCGCTCAAAAAGGTAGAGCCACAAAAGGAGCTGCTCAAGCACTTCTTGGAAAAGTATTTTTATACCAAGATAAATTCGTAGAAAGTGCTGCGGTATTAGAAAATTTAATTAATTCTAATTCATATTCGTTAGTTTCAAACTACAATTCTATTTTTGAAAATGCTGGTGAAAACAATGCGGAATCAGTATTTGAAGTACAATATACTGATGCTGAAGGAGCAAGTTTCGGATGTCTTCAATGTAGTGAAGGTAACGTAGCCGTGGGTTTCAACGGTATTAGAAATTATGCGGGACCTCTTTTTGATTCTGGATATAGTTTTAATGTTCCAACGCAAGAAGCATACAATGCTTTTGAAGCTGGAGATAACAGAAGAGATGTTGCAATCCTAAATATAGTTACTTGGGCTGCAGCAAATACTGGTGTTTCTTATGGAACGGGTTACAAACACACCGGATTCTTCAATAGAAAGTACATTCCTCGTCAAGGAGATGCTAATGTTGGAGATCAAAATTTAACTAATCCAAATAATTACCGTGCTATTCGATATGCAGATGTTTTGTTAATGGCTGCTGAAGCAAATAGCCGTTCTGGGAATGATGCTAAAGGGCAACAATATCTAAATAAAGTTCGAGATAGAGCTTTTGGAGATACAAATCATAGAATAACTGTTGGTGGACAAGCATTAACTGATTTTATTTGGAATGAAAGAAGAGTGGAATTACTTGGTGAAGGACACCGTTTCTTCGATTTAGTTCGTACTGG
>CANIFM010000115.1 GCA_947466955.1 Bacteroidota bacterium | reverse complement strand
TCTTTTATCAAACTCAATTCATTGTATAATTTGAGTCGTTCAGAAATGTTATTAATGTATTCGTCAGGAAATAATAATTCGAAATCGGTGTCCAATTGCAAGTCTTTGACATACGCTTTTTCGGTAGGTTTTTCCTCATCGGCATACAATTCCTTGAACTCATTTTCCTTCAATTCTTCGATGGCTTCGTTCATTATTTTTTGATAGGTTTCAAACCCAATTTCATTGATAAATCCGCTTTGTTCGCCTCCCAATAAATCTCCAGCACCTCGAATTTCTAAATCTTTCATGGCAATATTCAAACCGCCGCCCAATTCGCTAAATTGTTCCAACGCCTGAATTCGCTTTCTCGCATCGTCTGTCATTGCAGAATATGGCGGACAAATAAAGTAGCAAAACGCTTTTTTGTTACTTCGACCTACGCGTCCACGCATTTGATGCAAATCAGAAAGTCCAAAATTATTGGCGTTATTAATGAAAATAGTATTCGCATTAGGAACATCCAATCCACTTTCGATGATGGTTGTCGCTACCAAAACATCAAATTCGCCATTCATAAATGCCAACATTAATTCCTCCAATTTCTTGCCATCCATTTGTCCGTGACCAATTCCAACTCGTGCGCCAGGAACCAATCGCTGAATCATTCCGGCAACTTCTTTGATGTTTTCAATCCTATTATTCACGAAAAACACTTGTCCATTTCTTTGAATTTCATACGAAATAGCATCTCGAATTAATTCCTCGCTAAAACCAACAACATTTGTTTCAATTGGATATCGATTGGGCGGAGGCGTCGTAATTACTGATAAATCTCGTGCCGCCATCAATGAAAATTGTAGCGTTCTTGGTATTGGCGTTGCGGTTAAAGTGAGCGTGTCGATATTGGCAGCGATGGTTTTTAGTTTGTCTTTTACGTTCACGCCAAACTTTTGTTCTTCGTCAACAATTAGCAATCCTAAATCTTTGAAAACAACATTTTTATTGACCAATTGATGCGTTCCAATCAAGATATCAAGCCTTCCATCAGCCAAATCTTTCAAGGTTTCTGCCTTTTGTTTTGCGGTTCTAAATCGGTTTAAATACCCAATAGAAACTGGCATATCTTTCAATCTTTCTGTGAAAGTTCTGTAATGTTGGTAGGCCAAAATGGTTGTTGGAACCAAAATTGCAACTTGTTTTCCGTTATCAACAGCTTTAAAAGCAGCACGAATGGCAACTTCTGTTTTACCAAAACCCACGTCGCCACAAACCAATCGATCCATCGGGCGATCGCTTTCCATATCGGCTTTTACTTCTTGCGTTGACTTGGTTTGGTCGGGCGTATCTTCATAAATAAACGAACTTTCAAGCTCTAATTGCAAATAACTATCGGGCTTGAATTGGAATCCTTTTTCCAATCTTCGTTTTGCATACAATTGAATTAAATTGAATGCAATGTGCTTTACGCGCGCCTTGGTTTTTTGTTTTAAAACCTTCCACGCATTCGAACCTAACTTATAAATTTTCGGTGGTGTTCCGTCTTTTCCGTTAAATTTTGAAATTTTATATAACGAATGAATACTCACATAAACGATGTCATTATCGGCATAAACGAGTTTTATCGCCTCTTGTGTTTTGCCTTCAACTTGAATTTTTTGCAAGCCGCCAAACCTACCAATTCCGTGATCAATGTGCGTTACATAATCGCCAACGGACAAAGTCGTAAGCTCTTTTAAAGTGATGGTTTGCTTTTTAGCATAGCCATTTTTGATGCTAAATTTATGGTAGCGCTCAAAAATTTGATGGTCTGTATAACACGCAATTTGCAATTCTTCGTCAATAAAACCTTGATATAACGGGAATTTTATCGTGTCATATTGCTTTCTGATACTTTCGTGATTGGCTTCGTCTAACGTTTGAAAAATATCGTGAAACCGTTTTGCCTGTGCATCATTGGAACAAAAAAGATAATTTTTTATGCCATTAAAATGATTGTCATTTAGATTATTTAGCAACAAATCGAATTGTTTGTTGAATGATGGTTGCGGCTGAATATGAAATTCAAATGTTTTATTGGTTCTAAAAATGGCTTTTGATCCCAATTCTACAATCGTAAAATCCAATGCTTTTTTGATAAATGCCTTCTGATTCAAAAATAATTGTTCGGGTTCCAAATGTTTTATCGTGCCATTTAAGTTTTTGAAACCTTCTTCCGCTTTCGCAAATAGCGTATCGAGTTTTGAATGAAGTCCTTCGGTATTTTGTATGAAAATTGCCGTTTTAATGGAAATATAATCTAAAAAACTCTCTCGATCTTCTTGAAAAAACTTGTTTTCAACATTGGGAATAATCGTAATTTTATTTTTCTTTTCAATAGACAATTGCGTTTCCACATCAAAACTTCGGATAGAATCAACTTCATTTCCAAAGAATTCTATTCGGTAGGGATTGTCATTTGAAAAAGAGAAAACATCAATAATTCCACCACGAACAGAAAATTCTCCGGGTTCTGTAATGAAATCTACTCGCTTGAATTCGTATTCAAAAAGCACTTCATTAATAAAATCAATTGATATTTTATCGCCAACAGTAACTTTTAATGTATTCTTATCTAATTCTTTTTTGGTGACCACTTTCTCGAATAAAGCATCCGGATAAGTTACAATTATTGCGGGTTTTTTTCGGGAATTGATGCGGTTTAAAACTTCAGCACGAAGCAAAACATTGGCATTATCAACTTCTTCAATTTGGTAAGGACGACGGAATGAACCTGGATAAAAAAGCACGTCTTTTTCACCAATTAATTGTTCAAGGTCGTTTAAATAATAGGCGGCGGCTTCTTTATCTTCAAATATTAAAAGAAAAGGAAGTTCACTTTTGTGAAAAAGGGAATTTACAACAAATGATAATGATGAACCAACAAGTCCTTTTAAATGGATTTTGTTTTCCGATTGTTGTAAACTTTCTGCAATTTGACTTACCTTGGTGGCTTTGTCGTATCTGCCAACTACTACTGATTTGCTCAATTTTTTGGTAAAATTTGTCGGTTTGGTATCGCTCTTGAAGTATCTAACATTTGAATCAAATCGGATTCACCTTCTTCTTTTGGAATGGTATTTTTTCTTACAATTTCATCTAATTGTGATTGAAGCGAAATCATTTGAATATTGATTTCGGTTACCAAAACAACTACTTTTTCATCTGGAATTTCATCTAAATTGATGAAAAGATTCAAGGAATTTATTTTAGAAATTAATACCGCAATTCTGCTTTTTACTTCTGGCTTATTGTATGCCATTGGAATATTATTGTTTAAATCTGCCGCTTTCTTGGAAAGTTCTTTCGCTTTTTTCTGAAAAGCACCAATAGTACTTTTAGGTTTTCGATTTAATTCGCTTAAAAATAATCGCCATTCTTTCCACATATTTACTAAACCTTCGGAAGCCGGATTTATTGGTTTTGCATTAAAATTCCAACCTTTATTGATGTTATCAAAGATAATTTCTTGTTTTTTGGCATTTTTGACATTTTCAACTAGGCGTTGTTCTTTATTTTCTTGACACGATAGTATCATAAAAAGCATCAAAAAAAGACAGGAAAATTGCAGTTTCATTTTATAATTATTTTATACAAAGTTACAAAGGTAAATTAAGAAATGCGAATTTTGAACAATTCTCATAAAAATGATTTTTAAATTACGAAATCGTTATATTTGCAGTTCAAATATATCAAATGAGCACTAAAATTCTAATTATCGGAGCTTGCGGACAAATCGGAACAGAACTAACTCAGAAGTTGAGAGCGATTTATGGAGTGGAAAATGTGATTGCTTCTGATATTAGAAAACTGAATATTGACGTTGTAAATTCGGGCCCTTTCGAAGTCGTGAATGCCTTAGATTTCAATCAAATTCAGCATCTTGTAGAAATTCATAATATTGATGAAGTTTATTTGATGGCAGCATTATTATCGGCTACGGCTGAAAAAAACCCTTCTTTTGCTTGGGATTTAAATATGAACTCCCTTTTTCACGTTTTGAATTTGGCGAAAGCCGGAAAGATAAAAAAGATATTTTGGCCATCGAGTATTGCGGTTTTTGGACCTACAACGCCAAAAGAAAACACGCCACAATATACTATTATGGAGCCGAGCACGGTGTATGGAATTAGCAAACAATCGGGCGAAAGATGGTGCGAATATTACCACAATATCTTTGGTGTTGATGTGAGAAGTATCCGTTATCCTGGATTAATTAGCTGGTCGTCGCCACCTGGTGGAGGAACTACAGATTATGCAGTTGACATATTTTATAAAGCACTTTCGGAGAAAAAATACGACTGTTTTTTATCGTCAGAAACCAAAATGCCGATGATGTATATGGACGATGCGATTGCGGCAACAATTCAAATTATGCAAGCACCTGCCGAACAAGTTAAAATTCGCTCTTCTTATAATTTGGCAGCAATGAGTTTTACACCAACAGAAATCGCAGCCGAAATCAAGAAGCATATTCCTGATTTCAACATTTCTTACAATCCTGATTTCCGTCAGAAAATTGCGGATAGTTGGCCGGCAAGTATCGACGACAGTTCAGCGAGAAAAGACTGGAACTGGAGTCATAAATTTGACATCGAAAGTATGACGAAAGATATGCTAGAACATTTGAAGTTAATTACGCTTTAGAACCAATTTTTAAATTTATCTAAATAATATTTTCCTTTAGTCAAGATAAAACTCCATAATCAAGCTATTTTTATTAATTTTATATCACAATTTAGTTAACGCAATATAATTATGGCACTTTTAAAACCTTTTAATCTTAATAAATGGATTGACGAAAACCGTCATCTTCTAAAACCGCCAGTTGGAAACAAGAACATTTATGTTGCTTCCGATGATTATATTGTTATGATTGTTGCTGGTCCAAATGCCAGAAAAGACTATCATTACAACGAAACAGAAGAATTATTTTATCAACTTGAGGGCACAATAAAAGTACTTGTTCAAGTTGATGGCGAGCGCCAAGAAATGGAACTTCACGCTGGAGATATGTATTTAAATCCAGCCAAAATTCCGCATTCTCCCGTGCGCTCTGAAGGCTCAATTGGATTGGTAATTGAAAGGAAAAGAGCTGGAAAAGGTTTTACTGATGGATTGCTTTGGTATTGTGAAAAATGCAATCATAAGCTACATGAAGTCTATTTTGAATTGCATGATATTGAAAAAGATTTCCTACCACATTATCAAAATTTCTATTCTTCAGAAAAACTACGAACGTGTTCTAATTGCGGAACAGTAATGGAATCTGACGCAAGGTTTTTAGGAAAATAATACATCATTTCTGTTAATTATTTTTAAATCAACAGAATATTCCCTCAATTAATTAAACTAAAAAAACGTATTTTTGTAAAAAAATATAACAATTCTTAACTAAATAGTTACAATGATAACAATTGCAAATCAATTCGGAATGAAAGAAGCGTTGGCTCAATTAGGTGTAAAAACTGTAAACGAAGGAACTTCAACAGGTTTAAATAATTTTTCAAATGGTGCAACTTTAGAAAGTTATTCGCCAGTTGACGGTCAATTAATTGGTGCCGTAAAATGTACTTCTGCTGAAGATTATGAAAAAGTAATGCAATCAGCGACAGCAGCATTTCAAACCTTTAAATTAATGCCTGCTCCTCTTCGTGGAGAAATTGTGCGTCAGTTTGGAGATAAATTACGTAAAAATAAAGAAGCTCTTGGAAAGTTGGTTTCCTACGAAATGGGAAAATCACTACAAGAAGGTTATGGCGAAGTTCAAGAAATGATTGACATTTGCGATTTTGCCGTGGGACTTTCTCGACAATTGCACGGATTAACAATGCATTCAGAACGTCCAGGACACAGAATGTACGAACAATACCATCCAATGGGAATCGTTGGAATCATTTCTGCATTCAATTTTCCAGTTGCAGTTTGGGCTTGGAATACCGCTTTGGCTTGGATTTGTGGAGATGTTTGCGTTTGGAAACCTTCAGAAAAAACGCCACTTTGTGGAATTGCTTGTCAGAATATTATTGCAGAAGTTATCAAAGAAAACAACCTTCCAGAAGGAATTTCTTGTTTGATAAACGGAGATTATAAAGTGGGAGAAATGATGACAAATGATCGTCGTGTTCCATTAATTTCAGCAACAGGATCTACAAGAATGGGTAAAATTGTAGCGCAAGCCGTTGCAGGTCGTCTTGGAAAATCATTATTAGAATTAGGTGGAAACAATGCAATTATTGTTACTCCGGATGCAGATATTAAAATGACTGTAATTGGTGCTGTTTTTGGTGCTGTTGGAACTGCAGGACAACGTTGTACTTCTACCCGAAGACTTATCATTCACGAAAGTATTTATGACAAAGTAACAGAAGCTATCGTTTCGGCATACAAGCAATTGAGAATTGGAAATCCACTGGATCAAAACAATCACGTAGGGCCGCTAATTGATACTTTAGCAGTTGATATGTACAAAAATGCTTTGGAAAAAGTAGTTGCCGAAGGAGGAAAAATCCTTGTTGAAGGTGGCGTACTTTCTGGCGAAGGTTACGAAAGTGGCTGCTACGTAAAACCAGCAATTGCCGAAGCCAAGAATTCATTTGAAATTGTACAACACGAAACTTTTGCACCTGTTTTATATTTATTGAAATATTCTGGCGATGTTCACGATGCCATTGCAATTCAAAATGGCGTTGCTCAGGGATTATCATCTGCAATTATGACCAATAATTTGCGTGAAGCAGAATTATTTCTCTCTGTTGCTGGTTCCGATTGTGGAATTGCAAACGTGAATATTGGAACTTCTGGAGCTGAAATTGGTGGTGCTTTTGGTGGTGAAAAAGAAACTGGTGGCGGACGTGAATCAGGTTCTGATGCTTGGAAAGTGTATATGAGAAGACAAACCAATACTATCAATTATACCACAAGTTTACCATTGGCACAAGGAATTAAATTTGATTTGTAAGAAAAATAAACAAAAAAAAAGTCCGATTTGAAATTCAAATCGGACTTTTTTTATTTGATGTAAATCACTACAAATTGAAACTCATTCCAACATTAAATACAAATTGGTTGTTAAGTTTTTCATAACCTACCAAATTCGGTTTATAACTCGCTATTGGTATTCCTGCTTCGGTAAATAATCCAAAACCATTAGTAAAGAAATATCTAAAACCAAGATGAGCACCGAAATTCCGTAATCCTAAATCCAATCCTGGGTAAATATCCATAGCTTTATCCAAATTAAATACATTCCCAATATTAGCATTGAATCTAGCTTTTACATCTATTCTATCTCCAAATTTAGCGTCATCAATGCTAGTTCCATTTAATGATAATAGATAATTGGCAGAAAAACCATAAGACATATTTTCACCTATTCCAAAATCTGAAGATACAAAAATTCCATTTCCTCCATCTTGAAAATTAGCTCCAACCTGCCCTTTTATATCACCTTTACCTTTATATGCTTGAGCATTTATAAGAAACGTTGACAATAATAAAAATGTAGCAATACTGATTTTTTTCATTTGATTTTATATTTATAAGTTTTTGAATTTGTATTTACAAAAAACCCCCAGATAGTATTTAACTTTTGGGGGTAGTAATTGGTATAATTTATATTTTTTTATTTAACAATTAAAAACTCAGAACGTCTGTTTTGAGCAAATTGTTCTTCTGTACAGTCTTTTCCGCAAATTACTTTTGGTTCACTTTCACCATATCCTTTTCCAGAAATTCTAGCTGCATCAATTCCTTTTGAAATTATATATTGAACCGTTGCATTTGCTCTATTATCTGATAAAATCATGTTGTATTTGTCACTTCCCCTACTATCTGTGTGAGATTTCGCGAAAATTACTAACTTTTCATTACTCTTCATGACCTGAACCAGTTTGTCTAACTCAAAAGCTCCTTGTTGAGTAATATTACTTTTATTGAACTCAAAATAAATCGGATTCAAAATAATTTCTGTTTCTGTAATGATTACATCAATCGGATTTAACGCTGCGTTAACTTTTGTACTTCCTCCTTTATTGTTGCTTTTTGTAACTACAAATGAATTACTTTCAAAACCATCTTTAGATGCTTGAATTGTATAGTTTTTCTCACATTCTACTTTGTAAGAAACTTCTCCCTTTTCATTAGATTGCACTGAAGATATTACATTATTTTTGTCGTCTAATATAGACACTTTTGCATCTGATAAAACTACACCTGTTTTTGCGTTTGTAACAATGGAATTAACATCGTAACTACAAACTGGTGTTACTCCAAAAATGTCGTCATTTCCATTTCTATTACTAGTAACAAATCCTACATTTTTACTTTCATTAAATGTTAAAGCAAAATCATCTTTATCACTATTTACAGGTTTACCAACGT
>CANIFM010000114.1 GCA_947466955.1 Bacteroidota bacterium | reverse complement strand
TATTGAATCTATTAAAATTTTCTTCAGGGCGAAACAACCAAGCTTCATTGTTTTCATCTTTGTAAGCTTTCATTCCTTCAAAAATAGCTTGTCCGTAATGAAAAACTTTTGACGATGGATCCATTAAAAATGGTGCGTAAGGAACTATTTTAGGTTCTTGCCAATCACCATTTACGAAATCACAAGTAAGCATATAATCTGTGAAAACTTCTCCAAAAGGAAGGTGCTCAAAATCAACGGTCTCAATTTTCGAAGTTGAAATTTTAGTAATATTGATTTTTTTAGCATTTATTGAATTCATAATTATTACAATTTTATAAAATTAGTGTCTTTAAATTATTATAAAACAGTGGTTTATGCTATTATTTTATAGAAAACGCAACTATTTATAAATTTCGGCTAAATTAGTGAAAATTAGATTTGTTTCACTACCTATTTTATTTTTTTATAATTTAATTAGAACTGCCCTAAATAACAGATAGTAAAAGTGTTAATTTATAATTTCAACCTTAATTTAAATAAAAATACTGTTATTTTTGTAGCTTCCATTTAAAACAATAAAATATTATGAAAAAAATAATTGCTTTTACTTTTTGCTTTTTTGCTTTAACAAGTTGTAAAAAAGAAACCTTTTCAACAGAAACTGAAAAACAAGATAAATACGCTTTTTTTGGGGATAGCATTTCCGATGATAAAGCAATTTCCAATGATGAAATGATGGTGCAATTTGATAAATTGAAATCTGGAGATACATTAAATGTCAAGTTTAAATCTAAAATTAAAAACGTTTGTCAGAAAAAAGGATGTTGGATGACATTGGTTTTACCAAATGAAAAAGAAGCTTTTGTGAAATTTAAAGACTATGCTTTTTTTGTACCTAAAAACGCTCAAGACGAAGAAGTAATTGTAAACGGAAAAGCCTTTGTAAGTATTGAATCTGTTGATGAATTGAAACATTATGCAAAAGATGAAGGAAAATCTCAAGCTGCAATTGATAGTATTGTAACTCCAAAAACTACGTATTCTTTTATGGCTGATGGTGTTTTAATTAAAAGATAAATGAAAAAATTTGTGTTTTTATTTTCAATATTTTTACTAATCGGATGCAACAAAAAATCCGATAAATCACAATGTACTTCTGATTCAAATACAAAATCCGAAAAGAAGTTTGAAATGTATCAAATGTCTGAAATGGCGGCTTTGATGGAAAGCATGTACGTTGAAAATGAACATTTGAAAGAACGCATTAAAAAAGGAGATACAATTGGAAAATTTCCAAGTCATTTTCTTCAAATTCATAAAGCCGTAATGACCGATCAAACGGACAATGATACTTTCTTTAAGGAACAAGCAGCACTTTTTATTAAAGCGCAAGAACTCATTTATGAAGATCCTAAAAACGCAAAACAACATTTTAATGATGGCGTTAACGCTTGTGTTCGTTGTCACGAAGTTAAATGTGGTGGGCCACTTCCAAAAATTAAAAAATTATATATAAAGTAAATTTGAAAAGAGAAATACTGCAAACTTTAGATGGTTCAACAACCATTCATTTACCAGATTGGAATGAATCCTATCACTCAAAACACGGTGCGATTCAGGAAGCCTATCACGTTTTTATAAATAATGGATTGTCACTATTTCAAGGAAAGTCAATTTCAATTTTAGAGATTGGTTTCGGAACTGCTTTAAATACATTTATAACTTTTTTAGAATCTCAAAAAGCATTGCAAACCATTGATTATGTTGGGGTGGAAGCCTATCCGATTTCAGCTGAAGAAGTTTTACAAATGAATTACGTGTCAGAATTGGAAGCAGAAAAAGAAAGGCCAATTTTTGGATTAATGCACCAATCCAATTGGGAAGAAAAAATTGTGATTTCATCCAATTTTACTTTAACTAAAAGGAAGCAATTTTTTGATGAAATTTCTGATGAAAACCGATTTGATTTAATCTATTTTGATGCTTTTGGATATCGGGTTCAACCTGAATTATGGAGTACAGAAATATTTGAAAAAATGTATAAAGCACTTAAAGTAAATGGCGTTTTGGTTACTTATGCAGCTCGTGGCGTTGTAAAACGAAGTATGATCGAAGTTGGGTTCGCCGTTGAAAAATTAGCAGGTCCTCCAGGAAAAAGAGAAATGTTTAGAGCGACTAAACTATAATTTTTTAATTTTAGCTGCAAATAAAAGGGTTAACAAGAAATGTTTTAATTTTAACTTTTTATTTACAAAGGCAATACTTATTTTTTTTAAATTTGATTATTCAATTGCGATTCCATTTTAACGAATATAAATTATATTTTATGAAAATAACAATGGTTGCTTACACGAAAAATATTTTGGAACGAGTTAGTTTTGATCCTAAACTTTTTTGTAAAGAATTAGAAAAAGCTTTAAAAATGTTATTGCCCTACGAAATAGAACAATTAACAGCTTGGCTTTTAAATTACACGATTAAAAAACCTGAATTAAGACAATGTTTAATCTATGTCAAATCATAAAACTAAAGGAGCCTAAATAGCTCCTTTTTTTATTGTTTTTTCAGAAGTGGACTTATAATTTCTACATTTTGAAAAGCAATTGCACCTCTAATAACTCCAGAAATTGTTTGTTTCAACGCATCGATAATTTGTATTTTTAATTCCGTTTTAGGGAAAATAAGACTTACTTCTCGGGCTGGTTTTGGATCTTTAAAATGCTTTAATTTCAATTTGTCATTGTCCTTTAAATCCAAAGTATGCAAATAGGGTAGAAGGGTTAATCCTAATCCTTCATCAGCCAATTTAATTAGTGTTTCAAAACTTCCGCTTTGAATTTGAAAATTATTAAGCGAAACAACATCTTGGTTTTTGCATAAATTTAATATCCCATCTCGAAAACAATGCCCGTCTTGCAATAATAATATTTCATCTAAATTCAAATCCGAAACCTCAATTTCTTTTTTATCTGAAATCCGATGTTTTTCAGGGATATAAGCTACAAATGGTTCGTAATATAACACGATTTCTTTTAGTTTTTCCTCACTTAAAGGAGTTGCAGCAATGGCAGCATCGAGATTACCATTTTTCAATTTCACAATGATTTCGTCAGTATTTAATTCCTCAATTATAAGTTTTACTTTAGGAAATTTTTTGATAAAAGTATTCAGAAACATTGGCAACAACGTTGGCATAATCGTTGGGATTATTCCGAGACGAAATTCGCCACCAATAAAACCTTTTTGCTGCTCAACAATATCCTTCATTCTATCGGCTTCATTGACAATGTTCTTGGCTTGATTAACGATTTTTTGACCAATATCAGTCAATTGAATTGGTTTCTTAGTTCTATCAAAAATCTGAATTTTTAGTTCTTCTTCCACTTTTTGAATTTGCATACTTAATGTAGGTTGTGTTACGAAACATTTTTCGGCAGCAAGAGTAAAGTTTTTATGTTCAGCTACAGCTAAAACATATTGCAATTGAGTAATCGTCATAATAGTAATTTGTGATGCAAATATAAAAACAATCAATTTAATTTATAGTATAAAGATTCGTTTTATTAATAAATTTGTAAAAAATAAATACTATGAAAACAAATAGCTTAGGATTACCCGCCCAAGAATCTGAAATTATTGCTCAAGATTTAAATGTCTTATTGTCAAATTTCCAAGTTTATTATCAGAATTTAAGAGGCATACATTGGAATATTCGTGGTAAACGCTTCTTTGATTTACACGTGAAATTTGAGGAATTATACAATGATTCTCAGCTCAAAATTGATTTAATCGCCGAAAGAGTATTAACACTTGGAAAGACCCCATTTCATACTTTTGAGGACTACATTGAAAATAATCAATTATTGGTGGGGAAAAACATTTCAAATGATGAAAATGCAATTCAATTAATTGTGGATTCCATAACTCAATTATTGAAAATTGAAAGAGCTATTCTGTTGAAATCTAATAAAATTGGAGATGAAGGAACAAACTCAATGATGAGTGATTTTATTTCTGAACAAGAAAAAACCATTTGGATGATGAACGCTTGGTTAAGTTAATCTTAGATTTAATTAGTGTTAATTTTCTTTTAAATTTTTAACTTAATTCAAGTTAATTTATTTTTTACACATAGTTTTGCACCAATGAAATTTACTGTCAAAATAGTTGTTTTTGTGTTTTTTATTTTTCTTTCAACTCCAACAATTGTGAGTTTGATTGAGAAAAACACTGATATTTCTTTTTTTTACAGTTCTGCAGAATTGGAAGATATGCATAAAGATGTTAAATTGGAATTTAAATTTGACACTTTTTCATTTGTATTTTTCAACTTACCAAAAAAGTCAAGTTTAATTCTTTCTGAGAATTTATCCAAACATGACAACATCTCGTCTTCCATTTTTATACCTCCACCAGATTTAGTTTAATACATCAGGATTTTTAAATTAGTAACACATTTTTCTATGTGTTCGTTACTTTGTATTAAATTTTATTCAGGTATTATGACAAAAAATAATAATATTTTTGCCAACTTTAAATCTGATTTTGCTTCAGGTTTAGTGGTTTTTTTAGTAGCGCTTCCATTGTGTTTAGGTATTGCAATGGCTTCGGGAGCGCCTTTGTTTTCAGGTATTATTTCGGGAATCGTGGGTGGAATTGTAGTTGGTTATTTGAGTACATCTCATTTAAGTGTTTCAGGTCCAGCAGCAGGTTTAACAGCTATAATTCTAACTGCAATTACCGATTTAGGTGCTTTTGATATTTTTTTAACAGCGGTATTTATAGCTGGAATTATCCAATTATGTTTAGGATTTATAAAAGCAGGTAGCATCTCCAATTATTTTCCTACAAACGTAATCGAGGGAATGTTGGCAGGAATTGGAATTATCATTATTCTCAAACAATTACCCCACGCTTTCGGTTACGATTCTGATTTTGAAGGCGACGAATCTTTTCTGCAATTTGATGGAAGTAATACTTTTTTAGCAATTTCAGGACTTTTGAATTACATCAAATTAGGTTCAATAGTTATTACTTTAGTGTCATTAGCAATATTAATTTCTTGGGATAAAATTTCATTTCTAAAAAAATTAAAATTAATCCCTGGTGCTTTAGTAGTTGTTGTTATTGGGGTTGTTCTGAATGAAATTTTTATTATTTTTGGAAGTTCTTTAGAAATCGCTAAAGAGCATTTAGTTTCTTTACCGATTCCAACTTCATTTAGAGAATTTAAAGGAATAATTGTAACACCAAATTTTGCCGAAATAACAAATCCAAAAGTTTGGATGATTGGTTTGACAATCGCAATTGTTGCCTCAATTGAAACTTTATTATGTATCGAAGCTGCCGATAGAATGGATTTACAAAAACGTTACACAGATACAAATGTTGAATTGAAAGCGCAAGGAATTGGAAATCTAATCAGTTCGCTTTTGGGTGGTTTGCCAATGACATCGGTTGTTGTGAGAACATCAGCAAATAATAATGCGGGTGCCAAATCAAAAATGTCAGCTATAATTCACGGACTTTTACTTTTGATTAGTGTATTAGCTATTCCAACGATTTTAAATAAAATCCCATTGGCTACATTAGCTGCGATTTTACTTTTGGTAGGTTATAAATTAGCCAAACCAGCTACTTTTTTACATTTTTGGCATAAAGGAAAGTATCAGTTTATTCCATTTATCGCCACATTACTAGCGGTTGTTTTCACAGATTTGCTTAAAGGAGTTGCTTTAGGTATAATTATTAGCATCGTTTTTGTCCTAAAAGGTAATCTCAAAAGAGCCTATAGTTTCAAAAAACAAGAATATGCCGAAGGCGATGTAATCCATATTCATTTAGCACAAGAGGTTTCGTTTTTGAATAAAGCAGCAATCAAATCGACTTTAAATGATATTCCTGAGAATTCAAAAGTTATTATTGACGCATCAGAAACGGTTTATATTGCCCATGATATATTGGACTTAATTCATGAATTCAAGACTACAAGAGCAATTGATGAAAAGATAAAAGTAAAACTCAAAGGATTCAAAAAAGCGTATAATCTAGAAAATACTATTGAAACGCCTAACAATGTTACTATTGAACATCATTATGATTTTGCCAAAAGAAAAGTAGTTAAGAAAGAAATGATTAGTGAAGAATTTTTTAAATAATTTCAAAATACAAGTATTAAACATAGTAATTACATACATTTGTATCTTATTAAAATTTGTATAAATAAGAAATTCAAATGTCAAATAACTTTCATAAAACAGCTAAAAAATGAGTGATTTTTATAAAAAAATATTAGACAATAATAAGATTTGGGTTGAAAATGCTTTGGAAAAAGACCCAAACTATTTCAAAGATTTGGCTAAAAGTCAAACCCCACCGCTTTTGTGGATAGGTTGTTCTGACAGTCGTGTTCCTGCAAATGAGATTATTGGCGCAAAACCAGGTGAAGTTTTTGTTCACAGAAACATTGCAAATATGGTCGTGCATTCCGATATGAACATGCTAAGTGTTTTAGATTATGCCGTTAACGTGTTAAAAGTCAAACATGTAATTGTTTGCGGGCATTATGGTTGCGGAGGAATAAAAGCGGCAATGGGAAACGATTCTATTGGAATTATCGACAATTGGATTCGCCATATAAAAGATGTTTACCGTTTGCATCAAGATTATTTGGATTCAATTACAGATGAAAATGAGCGTTTCAACACCTTTGTTGAGCTAAATGTTAAAGAACAAGTTTTTGATTTAGCGAAAACTTCTATTGTTCAGGCAGCTTGGAACAGCGGTCAAGAATTAACATTACACGGATGGGCGTACGGTTTGAATTCTGGTTTTGTAACCGATTTAAATGTGAATTTCAGTTCCGATGAAGATTTAGATAAAGTATATCAATTGAAATTTTAAAATACTAAAGCCACTTTCGAGTGGTTTTTTTTTTTGAAGCTATATTTCAATTTTGGAAGCTTTTTCCCGTCTAATACCGTCTGTATTTATATATCTTTCAAGTGCTTAATGAATTTTTATTTGGGCATGTCCCTTCGTAAAAACTTCGGGTCAGGTCGTTCGCTACAATCTCTGTTCCACTTTGTTCCACAAAGGATTTCCGCTGCCACCCTTCATGCGAACCCCGTTTAAGATTAATTATGAGTTATGAATTATGAATTATAAATGATGACATTCAATTTTAGATTTTCCGAATAACCAAATCAACGAATAACCGAATCAACCTTTAGATAACCTGAATTTTACCTTTGATTTGTGAATCTGTAGTTTTTTATTCTTGAATTCTGTTTTTCAAATCCATTTTTGAATGTAAGATTCTGGTAATTTCTATTTCTTTGGCATTTAGAATTCTATAAAAAATTAGATGCTGACCAGAATTGTAACCAAAAATTTCTTTATTTATTTCATCATAATTTTTGCCTAAAGTTTTGCTTTCTGCTAATTCTTGACAATTCGCCAACAATTCAAAGTAGTATTTGTCTGCTTGGTTTTCCGGCCAAACTTCAAAAGTGTAATCCCAAATTTCAGATAAATCAGCAACAGCTTTGTTGGTAAGTGAATATTTAGGCATTTCTTTTCTTCGCTTTTAAAGATTCAATATGTCTTTTAGGATCAAAATTTTCAGCAATTCCACTTTCAATTCCTTCATTAATTGCGTTTCTCAGGACAACTATTTTGTTTTCCTCTTCTTCTAACAATCTTAATCCAGCACGAATAACTTCACTTGCGTTTTTAAATCTTCCTTGGGTGACACTGTTGTCAACAAAACTTTCAAAGTAAATTCCTAAAGATACAGATGTATTACGTCCCATAATTTTATATTTTTTGTAAAGTTACCAAAATTCGGTAACTTTAAAAGAAAATCTGAATTTATTTCAGATTCTAAATTTATAGTAGTATCGAGGGCAATTAGTTGCCGCATCTGTAATCGTGTTAGAATGTCATTGCGAGGAACGAGGCAATCTCAGCACAATTATTTATTGTCTTTGTGGGGACGGATTATAAATCCGCCCTATCCGTTGAGGGGACATACCCGAGTTGTCGGGTTAATTGTTAATTCGGTTATTTGGTTATTTGGTTATTTGGTTATTTGGTATTGCGTGACGTTTTCTATTCGTAATTTTTAATTATTGCGTATTCATTATTTGCTATTTTACATTTGTTAATAGTAATTTATTATGTCTTAAAAGGAATTTACCATACGTTAAAAGGAATTTACCATACGTTAAAAGGAATTTACGATGCCTTAAAAGGAATTTATTATACGTTAAAAGGAATTTATTATACGTTAAAAGGAATTTACTATACGTTAAAAGGAATTTACGATGCCTTAAAAGGAATTTACGATGCCTTAAAAGGAATTTATTATACGTTAAAAGGAATTTACGATGCCTTAAAAGGAATTTACGATGCCTTAAAAGGAATTTATTATA
>CANIFM010000113.1 GCA_947466955.1 Bacteroidota bacterium | reverse complement strand
GCTTTGACTTCTAATGAAGGCGCTTTTGATTTTCAAACGTTGAAAGTAGATGGAAGGGAGTTGTATAAACAGGTTTTGCAAACATCGAAAACTTGGAAAAATTCCGAAAACTTGATGTATGTTGTAGGTGCTACAAAAGCGGAATATTTCACAGAAATTCGAAAGATTGTTCCGGATAGTTTCTTACTTGTTCCTGGTGTTGGTGCTCAAGGTGGAAGCCTTTCGGAAGTTTGCAAATACGGAATGAATGCCAATGTTGGATTGCTAATAAATTCCTCAAGAGCGGTTATTTATGCTTCTAATGGTACTGATTTTTCAGAAAAGGCTAGGAGAGAAGCGTTAAAAATTCAAGAAGAAATGGCAGCGGTTTTAAAAACTTTAGTTTAAAAATCTGTGTTTACCTTTTAATTATGTTCGGACAAATTATGAAAACACTCACTGACCAAATCGGAATTGAACATACTTTTGAAACTTCACCAAAGCGAATAATTTCACTTGTTCCTTCCCAAACGGAATTGCTATTTGATTTAGGTCAGGAAGAAAAAATCGTTGGCATTACTAAGTTTTGTGTGCATCCGTATCATTTTAAAACTACCAAAAAGAGTGTTGGCGGTACTAAAAATGTCCACGTTGAAAAGATTAGATTGTTGCAACCCGATTTAATCATTGCCAATAAAGAAGAAAATACTAAAGAAATTGTTGCTGAATTGAGCAAAATTTGTCCTGTTTGGGTTACAGATATTATTACGATTGATGATAATTTCAAAATGATTTCCGACTTTGGTCAATTGCTTAATTGTAGAACCGAGGCGCAAAAATGGAACGATAAATTGGCATTTGCCTTGAGCGATTTTCAAATTTTTGTTAAAGATAAACCACTAAAAAAAGTTGCCTATTTCATTTGGAAAAATCCCTTTATGGTTGCGGGTTCCAATACCTTTATTGATGAATTATTGAAGCTAAATCACTTCCAAAATATTTACGAAAACAAAGGGCGTTATCCTGAAATTGAACTCAAAAAAATACGATTAGATGGCGATCCCGATATTGTATTTTTATCTTCAGAACCTTTTCCATTCAAAGAAGAAGATGCTTTCGAAATTGGAAGAGCAACGCACCACGCAACTACTATTTTTGTAGATGGAGAGATGTTTTCGTGGCACGGAAGCCGCTTGTTGAAAGCCTTTGAATATTTCAAAATTATTCACAATTCGATTTGAGTTTTATTTTTTATTGTAAATAATTCAAAATAAATCAGTTACATTTACCAAAAAAAGAGTGATACATTATACCATTTACGAAAACGAAAAAAGCGCCCCGTGGGTGACTTTTGTGCACGGCGCAGGTGGAAGTTCCTCTATTTGGTTCAAGCAAATTCGTGATTTTCAGAAGCAATACAATGTGTTATTATTGGATTTGCGAGGTCACGGAAATTCAAACCAGCAAATTAAAATTGCATTCAAACAAAAATATACTTTTTCGGCTTTAGCCAATGATATTCTGGATGTTTTAGACCATCTAAAAATTGAAAAATCCCATTTTGTAGGTATTTCTTTAGGCACTATTTTAATTCGTCAATTGGCAGAAATGCATCCAAATCGGGTTCAAAGTATGATTCTCGGCGGCGCCATTTTAAAAATGAATTTTCGTTCACAAATTCTAATGAAATTGGGGAATATGTTCAAATATGTATTGCCGTATTTGGTTTTGTATAAGTTCTTTGCATTTGTAATTATGCCCAATAAAAACCACAAACAATCCCGTTTATTGTTTATCAATGAAGCCAAAAAACTATATCAAAAGGAGTTTATAAAATGGTTCAAACTTACCGCCGAAATCAATCCGATTTTGAAATGGTTTCGCCAAGAAGAACTCAATATTCCGACCTTATATATTATGGGAGAAGAGGATTATATGTTTCTGCCTTCGGTTCGGAAAGTAGTTGAAAAACACTTTAAATCATCACAATTATTTGTGGTTCAACAATGTGGACACGTTGTAAACATTGAGCAACCCAATACTTTTAATACTACTGTGCTTTCGTTTCTTGGAAAGTTATAACATTAAAATCTTGTTCCAAAGGTTTCAATTCTGCAATTAATTTTTCAATCAATGCTTTTCCTGTTTCCAAATAAAATTCAGAAAAATTGGCTTTTCGCTCTTGCAAACTTTGATTCGGAAACAACTCGTTTTGCAAGTCGATGATTCGTTTTAATTCGGCAACGTATTTCTTTTTTTGAGCTTTTAACAATCGCTTTTCTAAATTTTCTAAACCTTTAATTTGCTTGGATTCTTGTGCTTTTACCGCTCCAAGAAAGGATTTATCTGTTTGATTTGCAATCGCATATAAATCAGAAAATTGCTGTTTCAAAAAATCTTTCTGAATGGAAAAATCTATTGGAATTTCTGATATTTCCAAGACTTCTCTGTTGATTAATTCCTCTTGTTTTGAAAATAAATCAATCCAAGTTAATCTTAATTTTGTTGCTTTTTCAACTTGTTTTTGTGTAACCAAAAGTGCCGAATTTCGCAATAAAAGAATTGGAAAAGTACAGTTGAAAGCTTGAAAAGTAGCCTTTAATTCCAACCAATAGGCTATTTCTCCACCGCCTCCAATGTAGCATAAATTGGGTAAAATCACTTCTTGATATAACGGACGTAGCATAACATTTGGACTGAATCTTTCAGGATTTTTATCAACTAATTCTAATATTCCGTTTTCAGAAAATTCAATTTTTGTATTGTTGATTTTGTATTTACCATTTTCAAAAACAATGCGTTCTCGCAAATTATCTTCAATATAAAAAAGATTTATTTCACGGGGATTTACTTGAACAGGATATTCTTTTAATTTCGCAATCGTTTCTAAAACATTTTTATTGGCAGTTTGATGTATTAATTCTTCTTTAATATAAGGAATAAACTCGGTTTTTAATTCTGAATTATCAGCGTCTAAAATCACTAGTCCATAAGCACCAAAAAGTTCATTTGCTAAAAAGCGAGTTGCATTGGCTAACGAATCGTTATTTGCGTAAGCGTTTTTAAAAAGTTTTTTAATAGCATCAGCGTTGGTTCCCAAACCTAATTCTTTCTCAAAAACGGTTAGAAATTCGTCTAAACCTTCCGTTGATAATCTCCCTACAGGCCCAGAACTTTCTCTATTCCACTGGAATTTTTTCCCTTTAAAATTAAAATAATTAATCTCGTCAAAATCGTGGTCTTCTGTCGCCATCCAATAAATTGGAACAAAATTATACGTTGGATATTTTAACTCTAATTCCTTCGTTAAATTTATGGTGGAAATGATTTTATATAGGAAATATAGCGGTCCCGTGAATAAATTGAGTTGGTGTCCCGTTGTAATCGTGAAGGTGTTTTCCTCTGAAAGTAAAGCGATATTTTTTTTAGTTAAATCAGAAATTGTAACCGATTCATATTGTTTGTTCAACACTGAAACTAAAATTTCTCGAATTTTAGAATTATAGTTTTGTTGCTTTTCAATCAGTTGTTTTTCAAAATTTTCAATAGTTGGAAAATGGTTGTAAAGCGGCTGTAAATTTGATTTCTGATTCAAATAATCGTTCATCAAAGGAGTGAAATATCCAGAATTTTGATAGCTAATACAGTCCGTTGGCATAGGAAATTTATTTTGAGTAAAATTACCAAAAAAAATGGGTAATTAGTCTTTCTTTAAAATATCTTTCAATAGTTTTTTAGTTAAAAGTGTTGCGCCTTCTACATTTAGATGTCCGCAAGTCGCAAAATAACGGTCGTCTTTCACCACAGTATCGTATCTTTTTATTTCAGGATACACTTTTGTAACGGCATCAAAATAGGCACGATTTTTAGTGTTTTCGCAAATTGGAGTGGTAACCGCAAGTAATTGAATATTATTTTTCAAACACAACGCTTTGATTTTTTCATAGCTTGCATTGCGAATGGGCTTCAATCCGATTAAGCTGTTTTTCATATTGATGCCTTTTCTTTTCAACGGATAATAACCGCCATTTTGCAATAGACTATTGGGTTTTTCCATCCAAGTATTCCAAGTTTCTCTAAACCCAATTGCAGTTTCATATTCAATATACCTGTAAAATGGAATGTAATACCAAAGATAAAAATCGGGTTGCGAAGACAAATAGTTTGCCACCGTTTCGGAATCGTGAATAAATGGTAGAAATTGTGCTAAATATTTTGGGGAAGGTTCGTCGCCACAAATGTTCAAATCAATCTGAATTATTGCCGTTTTGATTTTGTAATGACGCTCCAACATCAATTCAAATAGTAAAGCGGTTTCATACAAATGCGAACCACTCATTCCATAATTGTAGGTTTTAAGTCCTTTTTTCTCAAAAACAGAAGGCACAAAATGATTATTGGCTCTTGAAGAACCTAAGAAAATCACATCAAAATTCTTGTTTTCAGAATTGTAAACGAAGTTGGTTTTGTTGTGTTTGCTATCATTTAAATAAATCTGTGTAAATCCCAAGTCCAGCAGACAAAGCAAAACGAAAAATAATCCGATGATTTTGACTATAAAAAGTATAAAATTTTTCATTAGAATTGAAAATAGATGAAAGATTTATAATCCGAGAAAACGCCTAAAACTACAATTCCTATGAAACACAATGCCACTTTTAACCAAGAATACCGACCCGAAAGCGGTTCAATTTGATTTCTAAAACTCCATTCAATACCTATAAAAAGTAAAATTAAAAGTACTATTTCATAATTGTAACGTTCGTTTTTTAGGTATTGTTCTGTAAATTTACCTTGAGTGAAAATCCGTTTAATATAATCTAATGCCATCGCAATTGTCGATGATCTGAAGAAAATCCAAGCGAAACACGTCAGAATAAAAGTGCTGAGAATCTGCCAAATCGTTTTCAAGGAAGCAAAAGAAAAATCAATCGTAACAGCATCGATATTGGTTCGGTTTTTATTCAATAATAATAGCGGTAAAAAATAGAGCGCATTGATTGCTCCCCACGCTAAAAAAGTCCAATTCGCACCGTGCCAAAATCCGCTTAAAAGGAAAATCACAAATACATTTCGGACTTGTTTTCCCTTGCTGCCTTTGCTTCCGCCCAATGGAATATAGACGTAATCTCGAAACCACGACGATAATGAAATGTGCCAACGCCGCCAAAATTCGGCAATATCTCTTGAAAAATAAGGGTAATTGAAGTTCCGTAATAAGTCAATTCCAAACAGTTTTGAAACTCCCAAAGCAATATCGGAATAGCCAGAAAAATCTCCATAAATTTGAAATGCAAAGTAAAAAGCACCTAATAAAAGGGAAAGCGAATTCATACTTTGATAGTTGTCGAATATCGCATTGGCATAAATGGCACACGTATCGGCGATGACAACTTTCTTGAATAAGCCCCACAAAATTTGGTAAATACCCAATTTGGCTTGGTCGAAATTTAATTTCCGTGCGACTTTTACTTGTGGCAATAAATGTGTGGCGCGCTCAATTGGTCCTGCAACCAAAAGGGGAAAGTAACTCACAAATAAAGAATAATCGATAAAATTGCGTTCGGCGGGAATACGTTTGTAATAAATATCAATTACGTAGGACAATCCATGGAAGGTGTAAAATGAAATTCCAACGGGTAAAATTAATTTCAACAACAACGGATTCGCTTCAAAACCTACTGAATGCAGCATATTTGCCATTGAAACAGCAAAGAAATTATAATATTTGAAAATGCCTAAAAACCCTAAATTGATCCCAATACTTAGCCAAAACCAAATTTTTCGAGGGATTTCTTTTTCACTTTTTTCAATTTTGAGCGCGGTATAATAATCTAAAAATGTAGAGAAAACCAATAGAAAAAGAAACCGCCAATCCCAACACGAGTAAAAATAATAACTCGCCAAAATCAAGATTATATTTTGTATTTTCTTGGAAGAGCGACCTGTAAACCAATACAATAAAAATACCAATGGCAGAAAAACGGCAAAATGTAGCGAATTGAAAAACATTGGTTCTTATATTTTTAACTGTTGCAATAAGGCGCAAATATACCATTTTCAAAATTAATTAGGATTCTAATGCGATGATGGACTTTCCTTTTTTGGAACTAAATATTTATTATATTTGAAAATTAAAACCAGTTTAAACCCAATTTAAAAAGCATTTATATGAATGAAATTCCAAATTTAAACAAAGTAAATTCTACAAAACACGTTCTTTTTGGCAGTTTAATTGGAACTTCAATTGAGTTTTTTGATTTTTATATTTATGCCAATGCAGCGGTTTTGGTATTTCCACAATTGTTTTTCCCAAGTTCAAATCCAACTGCTTCGACACTTCAATCGTTGGCAACGTTCTCAATAGCTTTTTTTGCACGCCCAATTGGTTCCGCAGTTTTTGGACATTATGGCGATAAAATTGGGAGAAAAACAACCTTGGTTTTTGCCTTATTAACAATGGGAATTTCTACCGTAGCCATTGGTTTTTTACCAACATACACCTCAATCGGAATTGCAGCTCCTTTTTTATTGATGCTTTGCCGATTTGGTCAAGGTTTGGGTCTTGGTGGAGAATGGGGTGGAGCCGTTTTATTGGCAATTGAAAATGCACCACCCAACAAACGTGCTTGGTATGGAATGTTCCCGCAATTGGGCGCTCCAATTGGTTTGTTGCTTTCTGGAGGCACCTTTCTTTTACTGAATGACACCTTAACCGAAGCACAATTTTTTGATTTTGGCTGGAGAATACCCTTTATTTCAAGTGCTGTTTTGGTACTTGTGGGGTTTTATATTCGGTTAAAAATTACCGAAACACCTTCATTTATAAACGCTGTAGAAACCAAAAAAAGCGTAAAAATCCCTTTATTCACCTTGCTGAAATCCTACCGACGAGAGCTTGTTTTTGGGACTTTAGCATCCGTGGCAACCTTTGTAATTTTCTATTTAATGACCGTTTTTTCTTTGAGTTGGGCAACCACCGATTTAGGATTCACAAGAAGAGATTTCCTCATTATGCAATTATTTTCGGTAATATTTTTCGGAATCGCAATTCCCGTGTCTGCGCTTTTAGCCGATAAATTTGGAAGACGCACCGTTTTAATGGCAATTTCGGCAGCAATTGCCCTATTTGGATTATTATTTTCGTTGCTATTGGGCTCTGGAAACACCAGCCTGATTTCTCTGTTTTTAATTGTAGGAATGACCTTAATGGGATTGACTTACGGCCCTTTGGGAACTTTTTTATCCGAACTTTTCCCTACCGAAGTGCGGTATTCGGGTGCTTCCCTAACGTTTAATTTTGCAGGAATAATTGGTGCTGCATTTGCGCCAATGATTGCCATTTGGTTGGCTAAAAACTACGGAATTAATTTTGTTGGCTATTATTTAACCGTTGCCGCCGCAATTTCATTTTTATCTTTATTGGTAATTACTAAAAAGAAGCATGCATTTTAATTTGTTTTTTTAGGAGCAGAAATTTCCTTTTTTACCTCACGATTCCTCCCGCTATTCGCTATATCTGTTGTGGCGAACCCCGCCACAACAGGATATCGCTGCTATCCTACCGTCTGGACACAAATATTTATATTTGGCAAAAAATAAATTTTGAAAGAAAGACAACTTACCGACATTAAGGATTTACGTTTATTAAAGAGAGGCAATATCATTTTAGATAAATTATTTAAGAATAGTGTTCATTCTATTCGTCAAATTACTCAAAGTGATTCTGAGGCAAAATCATTTTATCGTTTTTTACAAAACGATACTGTTTCCGAAACTGATATTATACGTAATATGACTTCTAACTGCGTTTCATCTTGTGCCGATAAAGTTGTTTTATGTATTCAAGATACTACTGAAGTTAATTTATTCAATCATAAAAACAGAGTAAAAAAGGACAATTACATTGGTACAACAAATGCTACTAAAGGCGGTATTGGTTTTTTACTTCATCCTAGTTTTGTTTTAGATGCTCAAACACTAGTTCCTTATGGTTTTTCTGATGTCAAGATATGGAATCGACCTTTAGAAAAATTAACAAAAACGCAGCGGAATTACAATAAACTTCCGATAGAGCAAAAGGAATCTTACAAATGGATAGAATCTTCTCAAAAATCAAAAAAAGCCTTAAATCAAGCAAAAGAAATTATAATCATTCAAGATAGAGAAGGTGATATTTATGAGCAATTTGGTATTATTCCAGATCAAAAAACACATTTATTAGTTCGTGCAAGAGCGAATAGAACTCTTTTAGACAAAACAAAACTTTTTGACTTTATAGCAAATCAACCTTGTAAGGGAACTTATTCAATAGAATTGGATGGGGATAAAAGAAAAAACATAAAAAAACGGGAAGCCATTTTAGAAGTTCGATATTCATCTGTAACAATAAACAAAAATGATTTAAGTTCTAAAACTGCACCCGAGAGTATTACGCTAAATATCATAGAGGCCAAAGAAATAAATACTGATGTTGAAAATCCAATATGTTGGCGATTATTGACAACTATAAATATTGATGATTTTGAAACAGCTTTAAACTGTATTACTTGGTACACTTGTCGATGGGTTATAGAAGAAGTGTTTAGAATAACCCGTTGGGTGTAATTATTTAAAGTAAAAAAAATAGAATAAATATTGGTCAAGACACTGAAATTCAGTATCTTGAAGTCGCTAAACAAACCAATATTTATGTCAAATATAGTGAAAAATTATTTAAGAGTTTTAGAAGTTATAAGTT
>CANIFM010000112.1 GCA_947466955.1 Bacteroidota bacterium | reverse complement strand
CCCACAACTGCAGTAGCATTAGCATAACTTGCAAAATATTGAACAGAAAACTGAGGTCCTGTTTGAGTCCCTAACAAAGTTGGTGTTAAAGCAGTTAAATCAAAAGAAGTAAATCCATCATTTGTACCATCAGTATCGCATACTGTTCTTTGTGATAATGGAATTGGAAAATCAATTGGCGCATAAGTTACTTGAACATGAAATGAATAATCATCTGAACATGTAAAGGGTGCTGGTGCAGTTGCAAAAACGTGAATGTCTTGGCTTAATGTAATTGAATTTCCTGCTGCATAAGTCAATCCTAATCCACCAGACAAAGTATGATAATTTTCACCAATTGCTAAAGGGATTAAAGTATATTGTCCACAATAAATATTAGTATTCGGACTTGTTAACGGCTCCGTTACATTAAACACATTTATCAATAACGTATGGTCAGCTGGACAAATTACAGGACTAATCCCACTTTCAGCATGAACATAAATTGTTTGTGTAGCTGCTGTAAATGGAGTACCTGCGGGAATTTGTGTTCCAGTTGCATTTGGTCCTGTATAATATTTTGCATTTGTAGTTGTTAATGCAGGAAGTATATATTGATTACAAACATTTACATCTGCAATTTCAGCAGCTACAAATACAGGCGTGTTATAAATAGTTACAAGGAAGTTAGCCGAAGCAGGACAAATAATGGTCGCAGCAGTTCCTGTTTGGGCATAAACATAAATTGTTTTGGTAGCTGCTATTGTAGTACTAATTAATGGGATTGTATGTGGAGCGTCTTCATAATAATCTCCAACAGTTAATGGACTCAATGTAAAGTTTTCTGTTGCACAGTGTGAACTTGGAGCTACAGGCGCAAGAATAGGAGAAACATTAATGGTTATTGCCATTAGTTGTTGATTAAAACATACTCTTGTAGATGGCAATGGTGCAACATTTTCAGCATAAGCATATAATGTTGTTGAAGAAGTTATCGGATCGCCAGGAGCTTTAACTCCCTGACCAGGTACTGTTGAACCTCCTGACAAAGTATAATATTTAGTTACTGGAACAGTTGACGTAAGTGTACTGAAAGCAGGTAATGAATAGGTATCACAAGCAGCTACTGGAAGTATAGGACTTACAGTTGGCGTAGTTAAAATATTTATATTATATGCTTTTTCAGAAGTACAATTTGGCGTTGTTCCAGTTTCAGCATAAGCGTATAGTGTGGTTAATCCTGGCGTAGTAACGTTATAGCCAACAGCTCTTTCAATATTACCAGCCGTAGTAAGTCCACCAGCCATAGTGTAATAATGAGAAACTGAACCTACAGTTGTTGCAATTGTAGTATATGCTGGTAAAGAATAATTATTACAAGCATAAACAGCCGGAATTGTTGAAATTACAGGAGTACGATTAATTGTAATAACTAATGGTTTATCATCAAAACAAACCCTTGTAGCGTTTGATCCAACTTCCGCATAAGCATAAACAGTATTTATGCCTGGAGTAGTTACAGGATATCCTACTAATCTTTCAATATTTCCAGCTACAGTTGGACCTCCTGGCAAAGTATAATAATGAGTTACAGGAACTGTTGAAGTAATTGTATTGTAAGCAGGTAAAGGATACGTATCACAAGCTGAAACAGCAGGAATTATGGAAACAACAGGTGTTGTCAAAACGGTTATTGCTAATGGTTTATCAGAAGAACAATTTGGTGTTGTTCCTGTTTCTGCATACGCATATAGTGTTGTTAATCCTGGAGTAGTAACATTATACCCAACAGCTCTTTCAATATTCCCAGCAGTAGTAAGTCCACCAGCCATAGTGTAATATTTAGATACTGAACCTACAGTTGTTGCAATTGTAGTATATGCTGGTAACGAATAATTATTACAAGCATAAACGGCAGGAATAGTTGTTATTACTGGTGTATGGTTGATTGTTATTACCATTGGTTTTTCATTAAAACAAAATGTTGTAGTTGCAGTACCTACTTCTGCATACGCATATAATGTTGTAGTTGTAGTTATTAAATTACCTGGAAACTTTTCTACTTGACCAGCTACAGTTGGCCCGCCTGATAATGTATAATAGTGAGATACACTTCCAATTGAAGCAGTATAAAATGCATACGGAAGTAATGTGTACGAATCACAAATAGTGACTGGAGCAATTGTATTTACAGATGGGGTTGTTAAAATAGTAACTGTAAATGGATCTTCATCTTGACAAGGAATTCTAACATTATTTTCTTTATATATAAATAAAGGTGTTGTTGTAGTAATTATAGTCCCTGCAAATTTTTCTATTTGTCCAACTACTAAAGGTCCTCCAGACAAAGTATAATAATGAGCACCTGTTTGTGGAGCAGGCAAAGTATAACTATTACAAGCAAATATATCATTGATTGGCGTTACAGATGTATTGTACATATCAATGTTTATACTGTATTCAGAAACACATGTGTTAGGCAACGGTGCATTATTGAACACATAAATAGTTGTTGCCCCTGTGTTTTGAGGGAAAATATGTCCTGCTGCTAAAATAGGATTTGTAGCAGATGGACCACCAGCTGATTGATAATATTCTCCATTTATTAAATCGTCTAATACATAGGTAGTGTTACATGTAACAACTTCTCTAGGCTTCGCATCTACTAAAGGAGAAGGATAAACCGTTACAACGAATGAATCTTCAACAAAACATGAACTATTACTAGGGTCTTTATCTACAAAATAAATAGTTGTTTGGTTCGTAGGAGGATTAGATAATATTGGATATCCAACAGGTCTTAATGTACCTGTTCCGCCAGCTCCAGTCCAGTAACTACCAGATGTACGTGTAGGAGTTGGTAAATAAAACACATCGCAAGCAGGTGCTGGGTTTGGAATATCCTGCATAGGTTGCAAGGCATTAGTAATTGTAAAAGGCAAGTTATTTGTACATGTTTGCCCAGGAATATAATAATACAAAGTAGTAGATGGCGATGTTATTATTTCTCCCGCAAAATGTTGGATTCCAGTTCCTATTGGGCCCGACCAATATTCAGCACCTGTTGAAGTTACAGCAGGTAACACATAAGATGAGCAATTATTGGTATTCCCTGGTCGAACTAGATTTTGTGGACCAATTGTAATATTAAAAGTTTTATCAGAGCTACAATTTGGCGTCCCTCCTGTTTCTTTATAAACATAAATTGTTTGAGAAGAATTAAAAGTTGTTCCAGGTGCAATTATTGGCAAACCTTGATTAGGACCGGTATAATAAGTCCCTCCATTAGGTTCTGGATTAGGAAGTGTATAGCTATTACAACCAAAATATCCAGTATACGATGGCAATGGAGTAAATGCTTTTAAAGTAATTGTAAAAGCTTGCTCACGAAAGCAACCTGGATTAGCAACAGCGTCCTCATAAACATAATAGTATGTTGTAGTAGTAGTTGAAGCCGTTGTATTTGTTAAAAGTAATGCAGCACCAGTTAAACGAACATTTCCTGCAGTTGCAATTCCACCTGCCATAGTGTAGAATTTTCCATAAGGAACTGCTGGCAATTGATAGCTATTACAGTAAGATTGAGTTGGAGGGCAATTTCCAACAATATCTACTAAAGTTACTTTGAATAATTTTTCGTTATTACAACCATCCGTTGTGACGTTGGAAACATACATATTTGTAAAATTTGTTGGCCCTACAGGTGTAATTAAATCTCCAGCTAAAGGATGTGTTCCTCCACCAAGAGTTGCAGTCGAATAAAAAGCACCTGGAACATTCAAAGTTGGCAAGGTAAAAGCCGTACATACAAGTTTATCTGTAATATTGTCAACTAATGGCTTTGGGTTTACAACCAACTGAAACGATGTAGTTATATAACAATTTGGATTAGAAATATTAGATAACCTTACAAATAACGTTCTAGTAGAAGATAATAAAACATTTGTACCAGTAACTGTTAATGGATTTAGATTAGCATCCGCATCAGGTTGAGAAGTATGATAACTTATCACGTTATAAACCAAACTTTGCGAACCAAAAATCAGAGCTTTATTTGATGTCAAAGTAAAACTTGCCATTGGAGGATTATCGGTAGTATTTCTAGCACAAACCGACAAGGTTAAAGGAACACCTGCAATAGATGGAGCCGGCACTATTTCAATACCGAAAGATCTTATTTCATAACATGGCGATGAAGCACTATTGATTCGAACCCATATTGTTTGATTAGCAGATGCAGGAAATGGGCTTGTTAAAATACCAGTATTTGCAATTGCATTTGCATTAGAACTATGGTACGTAATAATTGTATTAGCTGGTAAACCAGTTGCAGCGATAATTTTAGGAGTATTTATTTCTAAATTAAAATTCGATGGACCGCCAGTTACAGCACAAGAATAAATTTTAGGAATTGCCGAAGTTGTTCCAATTGTTGGATATATTTCAACATTAATTTGATCTGTAACAGGTTGACAATTTGGTTCGGAATAAATAACACTAAAAGATTTAATCCCCGATGTAAGTGGAGGCGTAATAGCATTTAAATTAAGTGTTGAACCTGTTTGTGATGGAATTGTAGTACTACCATTTAACCAAGAGTAAGTAGTCCCAACAGCTAAAGAATTTCCAGGATTTGCATTAAGTGTTGGTAAGCTAGTTGACCCAGGACAATATGCGGTATTAGTTGCAGCAATTGTATAATCAGGGCCTAATGTTGATTGACCAATACTAAAAGTATTAGCTTCTAAAAATATTGCAGAATCATAACCTATGTTATTACCTCCATCTGCAATAACTATTTTAATATGATAAGTATGAGTAACATCTAAACCAGATGCATAAGCAGTCATTTTGATTGTCTGTCCGTTAAAATTTATTGCTGGGCCGAAACCAGAACCATTAAAAGCACCAAAATAGGTTGGATTTGCTGATGGACAATTAGTATTATAAGCGTTATCTCTAATTGTTGTAACTGAAATTGGCGTATTGGTTGTTGGTATTACTGCTAAATTAGCATAAGCCCCGCCAGCATTATCTTTTAATAAAAAAGCGAATGAATCGGAAAAATTACATTGAGAAGTTCCATATTCTTCGGATGCAAAAACAAAAGAAAAGTTAAACAAAGGTGTTTTTGGGTGAAAATCAAATTCAATGTAAGAAGCATTTATCGAATGTATTGTTAATCCCTGAGCAAGCAATGCAGCTTCCATATCAGCATCCCCAGTCCAAGCTGTATTACCATCACTAAGAACTATATTGTTTGGGCTCGGAACTCTTGTCACACTTCCAGTTGAAAGCACAACACCACGAGTAATCGGGAAATTTGGGTTAATATTTTCAAAATATCCAATACTTGGTGTTGATCCAAAATCGGAACCGTTTTTTGTAGTAACTCCGAAACCCGCTACACAAGGTGAATTAATCAAAACTTGATTAATAAGTTGATCAGGAGTATAAGCAGATGTGTTAACAGTTATTCCTTGCGAAAAGCAATTAAAATAACCAAGTAATGCTAATAATGGTAATACTTTCTTCATAATTTTAATGGTCAATAGTTGTAACTAAATGAGGCTTTTATTAATCTTTAATAAATGTTTAAATTAGATTTATTTAAACAAAATTTAAAAAATATTAATTTGGCTTCAAATATAATAAATTAAGACAAATAAAAGCAAAAAAGCGTGAAGTTATTTTTAAATAACAATCATTAAAACCAACAATTATTATAAAGTGTAAGAAAAAACAAAGTTAAATTTATTTTGATTAGTTCGAGATTGAATAAAAATATTATAATTACGTTAACGCAAACGAGACTAGTCAAATTTAAATTACCTGAAAAATGAATTAACAAAACACCATTTTAAAAAATAAAATTTAATGTCCTTTCTAAAGCCATTCCTCTTGAACCTTTAATTAATATACTGTTATTTTTATGTTCATCAATTCTAAATACTTCAACAAAAGACTCGAAATTTTCAAAAAAATGAATATGACTATTTTCTATCTTATTAGCATAAAAATCTTTTCCTATTAGAAAAGCTTGTACATTAGGATTTTTAACAAGAAGAGTTACAATATTTTTATGTTCCTCCAAACTAAACTCTCCTAATTCAAACATATCTCCCAAAATAGCTATTTTATTTAGATTATCCAATTGAATAAAATTATCAATCGCCACAGCCATACTACTTGGATTTGCATTGTAAGCATCCAAAATAATTTCATTGGAATTAATAGTTATTAACTGCGATCTATTATTTTCTGGAATGTAACTTTCAATCGCAGTTTTTATTTCAAAATCAGAAACCTCGAAATATTTTCCAATTGCCACCGCTGCATTAATATTGTTTGAATTATAAAGACCTATCAAATGGGATGTAATCTTAGTATTTGAAAAAGTAATTTCTACAAATGGATTTGCTGTTACACTATCAATTACTAGATCAGCAGCTGGAGTTTTTACTCCAAAAGAATATATTTTAATTTCTTTCGATTTTTCAACTTGAATAGTGTCGTTCAAGTTTACAAAACAAGTTTTTTTATTAAGACGAATAAAATCATATAATTCACACTTCCCCTTTATTACTCCTTCGACTCCTCCAAAACCTTCAAGGTGCGCTTTTCCGAAATTCGTAATATAACCAAAATCAGGCTGTGCTATTTCACATAAGAAAGCTATTTCTTTTTGATGATTGGCACCCATTTCTACAATGCCAATTTCTGTATTTGAATCAAATGAAAGTAACGTAAGTGGCACACCAATATGATTATTTAAATTTCCAATTGTTGCATTAGTTATATATTTCTTAGACAAAACAACTTGAATTAATTCTTTAGTTGTTGTTTTTCCGTTACTACCAGTCAATGCAATTATTGGAATGTTTAAATATTCACGATGAAATCGAGCCAATTCTTGCAAAGTTTCTAAACTATCTTTTACAACAATTGTTCGTTCGTCAATAAAATATTCTGGATTATCTATTACCACGAAAAAAGCACCCTTTTCTAATGCTTCTTTCGCAAAAGTATTGGCGTCAAAATTATCTCCTTTAATGGCAACAAAAAAGGATCCAACTTCAATTTTTCGAGTATCAATTGAAATTGACTTGCATTTTAAAAAATAATTGTAAATGATTTTAATATCCATATAAAACTTTATTTAAACAATAAAAGCCCTAATGAAAGGGCTTTTATTTATAATTTGAGTCAGAAATTAATTTCTAGCTCTTTTCTTTTTGTCTGCTTTTGGACCAACTCTTGACATTGCACATCTAAATCCAATGTAATCTGTTGCCATATCTTGTGGAAAGTATCTTCTTTGCGCTGGATCTAACCAATATGCTCTATCTCTCCATGAACCACCTTTATAAACTCTAACTTCATCATTAACAAAAGAGGTTCTTTTGTTCGACTTATCAAATTTTCTAGTCATATTACCTAAACTATCAACAGAAACATTGTGTTTAGGAGAATTATACATCCTTTGATTTTCTTTTAAGTTAGCACTTTCTTCAGAACCAGCTCCAAAATTATAATATCTAGATGATTGTTTATCTCCATCTCTATAATTTCTCTCGTCACTTTTATCAAAGTTTTGTCTTAGATACGTTTCTTTTTCATCAACTGGAACTTGAGCAATTTGACCTGGCGCATTTCTAGCAACTATTCTACCATTTGGTAAAGTATCGTAAGCAATATTTTGAGCCGTAACTAATTCAACTTTTCCATCATCACCAATTTTATTTTTAGTGTAAACATTTCCTCTAAAATAGTTAAAATCACTTACTTCATCGTCAACCATTGGTCTGTAAACATCGGCAACCCATTCGGCAACATTTCCAGCCATATCATACAATCCAAAATCGTTAGGAGGATATGATTTAACTACGTTTGTAATATCAGCACCATCATCAGACCATCCTGCAATTCCACCGTAATCTCCTTTTCCTTGTTTGAAGTTAGCCAATTGATCGCCTTTAATTTTTCTTTTTCCAGAACGAGTATAGCTTCCTGACCAAGGATATTTCTTTTGTCCTTTGTAGATGTTATATTCTCTTTGTCCTACATCGGCAGCTGCTGCATATTCCCATTCTGCTTCAGTTGGAAGTCTGTATTCTGGAAGAATAAGTCCAGATGACCTTTGAGCATATACCCCTGTAGCAGTTTTTGTGGTAGCAGCTTGACCTTTACCTCCAGCTACTTTTTGTGGTTTTGCTAATGAATTTTTACGTCCTTTCAATACAATTTTATCATCACCACCAAAAGTTTTATTTGGAGCGTTTAAATAGGTTTCAGTACTAAAGCTACTTTCTGCTTTAACATCAGTAAGTTTCGCATCTTTTTTCAAATAACCTTCAGTTTCAAGAGTATTCTCATTTACACGATCTGTTCTCCATTTACTAAATTCAACCGCTTGAATCCAGTTTACCCCAACTACAGGATAGGAAGCATAAGCAGGATGTCTCAAATAGTTATTTGTATAGGTTTCATTGTATCCTAATCTGTTTCTCCATACCAAAGTATCAGGTGAAGCACCTGGGTAAATATTTTTATAATTTTCATCCTCTGGAGGAAAAACTCTTTTTAACCAATCAAGGTATTCCATATACATAATATTGGTAACCTCTGTTTCATCCATATAAAAAGACGCAACGTGTTGTTGATTTGCAGCATTATTCCAATCATGCATTACATCATCCTGAATTTTACCCATAGTAAAAGTTCCACCCTCTACCATAACAAGTCCTGGAGCTGTCGCTTGTTTTTTAAACTTACTATTAAATTGGAATCCTCCTTTTTTATCGTTGATTTT
>CANIFM010000111.1 GCA_947466955.1 Bacteroidota bacterium | reverse complement strand
ATTAATTTAGACTTTTTCAATTTTACAACTTCTAATTTTCGTTTCAAATCTGCAAAACGAGAATGCTTTGTAAATAGAATCGCCATCAAACCAAAAAACAACATAAAATAGCCGATATACGTAATTAAAGTTCCCCAATAATCGTGACTAACAGACAAAACTGTTCCTTTTTCATCTGGATCAAATGAAGATTGGAAAAAGCGATACCCTTTGTGGTCTAATATGTGATTCATATAAATTTTTGCGTCAAATTTTGAGGTAGAATCCTGAACGATAACATCGCTTTCAAAAGACGAAAAACTTTTTTCAGTTCCAGGATATTTAAGGGCTTTAAAGTCATTTAATTTGATTTTAAATGGCAAAGTATAAGCTTTACTTCCATAGAAAAAAGTATATTCTAACTTCCCAATTTTCACAACTTTAGACTCTCCAATTGTTCCTTTTGTTCCCAAAAGCGTAACTTCTTTATTCTGACCTTCCGCATTTAAATTTAATATCAAAGCGTCTTCATGTGCCTTTGCTTTGTAATTATTTTTTGAAGAATAACCAATAACGCCTTTCATAGCTGGGTCTGGAAATACAAATTGTGTTCCGCCAACATTATACAACGAGCGCATCATCAACGGCTGAACCGAATCTTTCGCAACAGTTCCTTTGAATTTATCTGCCATTCGCATAAATTGTCCTTCAAAAGGCGTTTGAATTGTAGATGATTTATCAGTTATCGTAATGTTTGTAGCCCCTTTCACAAATTTATTCAAAGAAAAAAGCATATTGTGAATATTCTGAACTTCGCCTTCTTTCAGAAAATGTTCGTGACGTGTTCCGTCTCCAGATTCAACCATTTTAAAGTACAAAACACCTTTAGAATCTGGTTTGATTATTTGGTTGGCACCCAATAAATAATCTTTGTACGATATTTTAAAATCGGTAGTATCAAAATTACTATTTATAGAAAAATTGTTGTTGGTAACAGGCGAAAGCAGCAATGATTTTTCAAAAACACGACGCTTCATTTGCCCTTGATAATCGCCATCTACAAAAACCGTAAGAAACATTTTATCTGAATAAAACTGATTTTCGGCAGCGCCTTCACGAATTGGCATCATTCCTTCATAACTAATATATCGAGTTATAAATGCCCCTGATAAAGTAAAAATAAAAGAAACGTGAAGAATCAATGTTGCCCATTTTTCTTTTCTTAAAAGTTGGTATCGTTTAATATTTCCTGCAAAATTGATAAGAAATACACCCATAATTGCTTCAAACCACCACGCATTGTAAACCCAAATTCGAGCGGTATCGGTATTATATTTGCTTTCGATAAAAGTGCCACAAATCATTGCTATTGCAAATGATAAAAATAAAAAGGCCATTAATCGTGTTGAAAACAAAAAAGAGAATATTTTTTTATCCATTATAGACGTGTTTTTAAAAGTGATACAAAAGTAATTCAAATTTGTCGAATTAATAGTTTAGAGACCTGAATTAAGTGTTTTTTAAGTGATGTTTATAAAATATCTTAAAATCTAAATAGTTGAAAAAAAAATCAATAATTTAGCCGAATGATAAAAGTGAGTATTATTGGTTCTGGAAACGTAGCGCAACATTTGATTGTAGCCCTTCAAAATTCCGTTATTAATGGTACCGAAATGGAATTGATTCAAGTTTTTGCAAGACAAAAAACAACGTTATTTCATTTATTAGATTTCAATAAAATTACTGACGATTGGAGTACTTTGGCGGAAGCCGATTTATATATAATTACCGTTTCAGACGATGCAATTGCAACTGTATCGGAACAAATTCCTTATAAAAACAAATTAGTTGTTCATACTTCTGGTGGAATTTCATTGGAAGCCATAGCATCAAATAATCGAAAAGGCGTTTTTTATCCGCTGCAAACTTTTTCAAAAAACAAAGCTGTAGATTTCAAAATTATTCCAATTTGCATTGAAAGTCAAAATGCTTCCGATTATCAATTGTTACAAAAAGTAGCACAATCCATTTCAGATTCGGTTTTTGCAATTAATTCAGAACAACGAAAAGCTTTGCATTTGGCGGCGGTTTTTGTGAATAATTTTACCAATTATTTGTATAAAATTGGAAATGATATTTGCATAGAAAATAATGTGCCTTTTGAAATATTAAAACCTTTAATTCAGGAAACTGCCGAAAAAATTAAGCAGCTTTCGCCAAATGAAGCACAAACTGGACCTGCAATTCGTAATGATATTGAAACAATAAATGCTCATTTGTCAATTTTATCAGATGAAAATCAAAAAAATATTTATAAAATATTAACCCAATCTATTCAAAATAATGGCAAGAAGTTATAAGGAAATAATGAACGATATTACCACATTTATATTCGATGTAGATGGCGTTCTTACTGATGGTTCGGTGCATATTACGCCAACTGGCGAGATGCTGCGAACGATGAATATTCGGGATGGATTTGCAATGAAAGCAGCCATCGAAAGCGGCTATAATGTGTGTATTATTTCCGGTGGAAGCAATGAAGGCGTTCGTACTCGATTGAGAAATCTTGGCATTACAGATATTTATATGGCAACCCCAAATAAAGTGGAAACCTTTGAAGAATATTGCGAATTATATACCATTTCACCCGAAAGCGTTTTATATATGGGCGATGATATTCCCGATTTTCACGTGATGCAATTGGTAGGATTATCAACGTGTCCACAGGATTCAAGTCCCGAAATAAAAGCAATTTCCACTTATATTTCCCATAGAAATGGAGGAAAAGGAGCTGCTCGCGATGTAATTGAGCAAGTGATGAAAGTGCAAGGAAAATGGCATTTATATTACGACGGAAAACACGATTAATGACTATTATACAAAAAATAAAATGTTGAATTTACTCAAATTAATACGCTACCAAAACCTGTTAATGCTTGCTTTTATGCAATTAATCTTCAGATATGGATTTTTAAAACTTCAAAATGTACCCTTATCACTTGCCGATTGGCAATATGTTTTATTGGTATTTTCCACCGTTTGCATTGCGGCTGGAGGCTATATTATAAATGGTATTTTTGACCAAGAAACAGATTCTGAAAACCGACCAAATTCTGTAATTGTTGGAAAATATATTACAGAAAGCAAAGCCTATAATTTATATGTAGCCTTTACTTTTACGGGTGTTGCCATTGGTTTTTATTTGTCAAATGTGATTGAGAGAGCCAATTTCGCAATCGTATTTATTCTAATTGCGTCCACACTTTATTTATATGCTACAAGTTTAAAACAAAGTTTGCTGATTGGAAATATAATCATTGCTTTGCTGCTTTCTACAAGTGTTTTAATCATTGGACTTTTTGATTTATTGCCTGCAACTTATGACGGAAATCAAGCCATAATGGGTTTGCTTTTTGGGATTTTAATTGATTTTGCCGTTTTTACTTTTATCATCAATTTAATTCGGGAGATTGTAAAAGATATTGAAGATATTAATGGCGATTTAAGTCAAGGAATGAGTACTTTACCAATAGTTATTGGCATTCAAAAGGCTACTAAAGTTGTTTTTGCTTTGAGTTTCATTCCCATAATTTGTGTGTTTTATTATTTAAAGGTATATATTTTTGATGGGAATTTAATGCTAAGTTCCATTTACGGATTGGTTTTTATTGCAAGTCCCCTACTCTATTTTACGGTTAAAATTTGGTCTGCAAAAGAACCAAACGACTTCCATCATTTAAGTACAATTTTGAAATGGATTATGTTTTTTGGTATTCTTTCAATTTTGGTAATTAGTTTAAATATGAAACATAATGCTTAAAGCAATTTTAAAAAATCATAAGATTATTTTGGCTTCGGGGTCACCAAGAAGACAGCAATTTTTCAAAGATTTAGACTTGGATTTCGAAATTCGGTTGAAAGATATTGAAGAAATTTATCCGGATACTTTAAAAGCGGAAGAAATTACCAATTTTTTAGCCGAATTAAAAGCCAATGCCTTTGAAGGAGAATTGAATAAAAATGAAATTTTGGTTACGAGCGACACGATTGTTTGGCACAAAAATAATGCTTTGGGAAAACCAAAAGATTATGAAGACGCCTTTCAAATTTTGAAATCTTTATCTGATGATACGCACGAAGTTATTACTTCCGTTTGTTTCAAAACAACAGAAAAAACAACGACTTTTCACGAAGTTACCAAAGTGACATTTAATGCTTTGAGCGATGAAAGCATCCATTATTATTTGGAAAATTACAAGCCTTTTGATAAAGCTGGAGCTTATGGAATTCAGGAATGGATTGGTTTTATTGGCGTTTCAAAAATTGAAGGTTCGTATGCCAATGTGATGGGAATGCCAACCGATAAAGTGTATGAATATTTACTGAAATTGGTGTAAAATAATTTGAAATGCTATCAATGAGTACGAATTCAAACAAAATTCTATTGCCGAAAACGAATTCATTGACTACTATTTTTTTGTTAAAAATTGCCGTTTTTAAGCTAAAATCCGACTAAAATTTCTTAAATTTAGATTGATTAAATTTATTATAGCTAAAGTAGTTTTATGAAAGATTCCATACAATTTCCATTTTATGCAAAGCTCGCTTTTGTATTACTGAGTTTAATTTCCATTTTTACAATATTATATTTAGGACAAGATATTATTGTTCCAATATTAATGTCGTTGCTTTTTGCGATTTTATTGCGTCCAATTGCTCATTTTCTAAAAGCAAAATGGCGGTTTCCGCACATTTTAGCAGTAACGTGCACCGTTGTACTTTTTGTGCTGATGGTCATTGGAATTTTATTTTTCATTTCTTGGCAAATAAGCGACATTGCTAATGATTGGGATGCAATTCAAACTAATTTATCGATTCATTTTGATACTATTCAAAAATTTGTAAGTTCCAATTTCAATTTAAACAATGTTGAACAAAAAGTATTAATTGATAATGCATCAAAAAATGTATTAGAATCTGGCAAAAACATCATAGGAACATCTTTAGTTTCCGTTTCAGATGTAATTTTAAATCTTACGTTAATTCCTATTTACATTTTTCTGTTTTTATTATATAGAACCCTATTAATTACGTTTTTATCAAAATTATTTCAACCAGAATACCACGAGAAATTACAAGACATCCTCTATCAAATTAAAGTTTCAGTACAAAGTTATATTGTGGGACTATTAATTGAAATGGTCATTGTTTCCTCATTAACAACTGTTGGTTTTATGATTATTGGTGTAAAATATGCTGTTGTTTTGGGTTTAATTACTGGGATTCTAAACCTCATCCCCTACATTGGAATTTTGTTTGCGGGAATTTTGAGCATTATTGCAACACTTACGGCTTCACCAGATTTAACCTTAATAATTGGCGTTATAATTATTGTAATTGTAGTTCAGCTCATTGACAATAATTTAATTGTTCCAATGATTGTTGGTTCCAAAGTACAAATCAATGCTTTTGTTTCCATCGTTGGGATAATAGTTGGTGGCGTAATTGCTGGATTTTCGGGGATGTTTTTGGCAATTCCTATAATTGCAATTCTAAAAGTAATTTTTGACAGAATAGAATCTTTAGAACCTTGGGGATATTTAATGAGTGACGACTTACCGAAGAACCATTCTTGGAAAAACAAATCAAATACTGAAATTGAAAAACCTATTACAATTTTAGATTTTAAAACTCCCATCATCGTTCAAAATAGTATTCTTGATTCTGATGAAATTGATTTAAATTGAAGTTTACTTTTTATATTTTTCAACACTCAAATTGAAATAAAAAAACCTAAAATCAATTTACAAGAAAACGTTTATTCAGATTAATTACCGTTTATTTCCAAATACGCCCACTTATTACTTAATGTTTGGAGTATTAATCTAAAATTAAGATATTTATAAAATAATTAAATGTTTGTTGTTTATTATTAAATCATAAAAGAGTAGTAGTTTAAACGTTTTTTGGAAATTTTAGTAGATTTTAAATTCGTTATAAGAATTTATTCAATCAAAAATAAAAAAACTACTGCTCTTTTTATTATTCTTCTTCATTTAAAGAACCAATTACAACGGTATTTCAATACAATATTTCTTTCTATTTTTATTTTCCAATTTAGAATCTCGTAACCAAGGATTGTAAATCTTCAATATTTTGTAATTAATTCCTTGACTAATAGCCAAATCAGCCAAATTATTTACGGTACTGTCAATTTCTATTTTTCGAGTTGGAAATAGTTCATATAATTCCTGTTTTGGAATATCAAAACCAAATTTCTCGGGGTTTTTCATAATTTCTTTCAATGCCAATATTCTAAAAACATAACGCGAAGTCTCGTCATTTAGCAATAAATCATAATAATTACTTACTTTTTGAATATCAATTTGCTTGTTAACACCTGTCATTCCTCCATTATAAGAAGCAGCTGCCAAAGTCCAAGAACCAAACTTTTCTTTTGCAGCCAATAAATATTTACAAGCAGCTTCGGTTGATTTCTCCAAATGATACCGTTCATCAACACAATCGTTCACTTCCATTCCCTTTTCTTTTGCCGTTTCAGGCATGAATTGCCAAACACCTTTTGCTCCAGAACCCGAAACTGCATTTAATAAAGCACTTTCAATTACTGCTAAATACTTAAAATCATCAGGAACACCATTTTTTTTCAAAATAGGTTCAATTATGGGAAAAGCACGATTCGCTCTTTTTAAAATTAATGTCGTTGATGCGTGTAAATTGGCATTGACCAACAATTCCCTATCAAAACGCTCGTTTACATCCGCAATATTTAAAGGCGTATTTTCTCCTGCAAAATCAACTGCCGTAGGAAAATAATAAGCCGTTCCTTCGTGCATAATTTTGTTTTTATTTTCATTAGAAATAGCAAATATCGAAATGCCACTTACCACTATTATTGAGGAAATAATTCCTGCTTTTTTAATCCAATTCATCATATATATTTTAATAGTGTAAACCTACAAAAAATCAAACCGATTCTACTTCTTGACCCAAAATTATTTTAGGTAAATTAGCATTAAACCATTTGAATTTACTCAAAATCATTATGTGTGTGCCGCCTTTCACAACAATACATTTCTCAATATTTTTTATTGGAAAAACTTCATCTGCATCGCCGTGAATGTGAATCACGTTTTTTTCAATTTCAGTTCTATCCCATAAAATTATTTTTTCAATTGCCCAATCCAAATATTTTTTGTCTCGAACAGAAAGAAACTTTTTATACAAATCTAATCTTTGTTTAATCTTATCCCCAAAAGAAAATTTAGCTAAATTTTCGATATTCAAAACCAAACTTGTTGGTAAAAGTTTGTACGCTTTAGTTGTTTTGGCAACTTTAAAAGTTGTTGGAAATTCAAGATTACTTTTAACACTAGAAATTATAATTGTCTTTCTAACTTCCAAAAATTTAGCCATTTCTTGAACTAAAATCCCACCAAATGAAACGCCAATTAATACGGGGTTTTTATGAGTTACTTTTTTAGAAATTCTCTGAGCATATTCCGACAAAGATTCATTGTTTAAAGGCAATTCCCATTCCAATAAAATCATTTCAAAACCATCAACTGGAAGAGCAATTCTTTCAAAAATTGAAGAACTTGCTGCTAATCCTGGCATAAAATAAACTGGAATTCTACTCATTTGAAATGTTTTAACGTTCTAAAATTGAAACAAAAGGAATTAATCACGAAATTTGTATAAAATTAAATCATTAATTGGAAATAAAATCGGTTTCCTTTATAATTATGAATAAATTATGACAACTCAATTATACAAAGCTTCTGAACGTGGAACTGCCAATTTTGGATGGTTAAACGCCAATTATTCCTTTTCTTTTGCCAATTATTTCAATCCACAGAGAATACAATTTGGAATGTTGCGTGTTTTAAATGACGATACAATTGCACCAGGAATGGGTTTTGGAACGCATCCTCACGAAAATATGGAAATTATTACCATTCCTCTTGAAGGCGCTTTGAAACACCAAGATAGTATGGGAAATGAAGGTACGATTAGCTTTGGGGAAGTTCAAGTTATGAGTGCTGGAACTGGAATTCAACATTCTGAAGTCAATGCAAGCCAAACAGAGCAATTAAAATTATTGCAACTGTGGGTTTTTCCAGATACCGAAAATGTAACCCCAAGATACGAGCAAAAGTTTTTCGATCTAGAAAAAAATAGCAACTCATTTGTAAATATTGTTTCACCAAAAGACTCAAATGATGGAAATGCACTTTGGGTTCACCAAAAAACTTTTTTTAATTTAGGGGTTTTTGAAAGTGGTAAAACAAATTATAAAATCAACTTAACCGATAATAGTGTATATTTGTTTTTAATTGAAGGTGAAATTGTAGTTGATAATCAGACATTAACAGCAAAAGACGCCATAGGAATATCCGATTTTAGCGATTTTGATATTGATATTGAAATCAAACAAAAAGCCAAGATTCTGGTAATCGAAATACCAACCAAATAAACCAATTTAATGGAAATTAAAGACAATGCATTTTCAAGACAATTTGAAACCTTTTTAGACGGGAATATGATTATCCTAGAATATTCTTTTCAAGAGAAAAAAATATTCCTAACAAAAATTAAAACGCCAGACAACTTTGATAATGAAGTCTTTATAAACGATTTTCTGAAAAATATTATGGAAATCGCCTACGAAAGAAAACTAAAAGTTGTACCGATTTTACCTAAAATAGCAACTTTTTTTAGAAAAAATCCTACTTATAAAGATTTGTTACCTCCGGGAATTAAGCTGTAATTTTACTTTTCAAAAACTCCAATCGCACACTTCCATCTTCATCAATTTTGGTCAGATTAATTTCGTGCAACGTATTCACT
>CANIFM010000110.1 GCA_947466955.1 Bacteroidota bacterium | reverse complement strand
TGAAACTATTGTTTCGTTTCTTGACTCTTAAAAAATGCAATCATTTTTGATTTTAAACCCGCTGAAATGGAAGTGTAATTTTTATCATTTACAACATTTACTTTTTCCAAAGGATCTTTTACATAATCATACATTTCAGAAGCATAAACTTGCGATTCATTAAAAGCTTGTTTACTCGTGAAGTTGTTCATCCAAATGGTATAACGATATTGATCCGTTCGCAAACTGTAGCCCATCATTTTCGCATCGGTATAACCCAATTTGGTCATTTCAGCTTTCTTTAATTTCCTTGGATATTGGCTGATGGAATATTCTTTTCCTTTAGTTTTATTGTTCAACATTAAAGGTTTTAAACTTTTTCCGTCCAAGTTTTTTGGAATGGAAACACCCGCCAAATCACAAATAGTTGGAAATACATCTACAAATTCAGTTAAAGAACTTGTTTTACCAGCTTTAATTCCAGGACCAGCAATGATTAATGGTGCTCTTGTGGCTTCTTCAAAATTGGTGTGTTTGTGCCATAAATCGTGATCGCCTAAATGCCAACCGTGATCGCCCCAAAGCACAATTATAGTATTGTCTAAAGTTCCTAAAGATTCTAAAGTATTCAATAAAATTCCAACTTGCGCATCCATATAGGAAACTGCAGCATAATAACCGTGAATTAGTTCTCTTTGTTTTTCAAGTTGCAAACCGATACGAAGAGAATCTGCTGGTAAGGTTGTAAATTCAGGAATGTCGATATAATTACGTAATTCACCAGATTGATGATAGGCAATTAGTGGTCCATTTTTAGAATGCTCTTGAAAAGAAGCAATTGGCATTTCTTCACGTTTGTATAAATCCCAATATTTTTTGGGTGCTACGAATGGAAGGTGTGGTTTAGAAAATCCTACTGCCATAAAAAAAGGTTTGTCACTTTTAGAAAGTTCAATAATTTGATCTTTTGCCAATAATGCATTCACTCCGTCTTGATATGCATTGTCAGGCAAATCGATACATTCCGTTGAAGGCCCTTTAATACTTTTAGGATTTTCATCATTTGCTGCCAAATCTTTATTCTGTTGTTTCCTTTCAGCAATAATATCTGGCGTCATTCTAGCTTTCGTTTCAGGCAACTGATATTGCCCGTTTGCAGGCAATCCCAATTCAGCAGGAAAGTCAGATTCTTTAGATTTCAAATAGGGAATACTCCAAGATACAGGATCTACGCCACCAATAGCACTTGAAGGATGGTAAATTTTTCCAATCCCTGAAGTCGTATATCCTTGTGTAATTAAATATTGTGGAAGTGTCAAAGTATTCGGATTTGCATCTCTCATTTGAGTTGTTAAATTCCAAATTTTTGTAACATCCGGACGAGTTCCCGTCATTATACTGGCACGAGTTGGTCCACATATAGCTTGTTGGCAATAATTTCTATTAAAAACAGTAGCCATTTTTGCCAATCTATCAATGTTTGGAGATTTAACTAAGGTGTTACCATAGCAACCCAAAAGAGGTTTCAAATCATCAACCGCAATGAATAAAATATTTGGTTTGCTCGTTGGTTTCTTTTGTGCAATTACAGCATTTGAAATTACAAACAAGAATAATAAAGAGGCAAATTTGAAATATTGATTTTTCATAAAAATGCTATTAATTATAATTTAACTTCTTTTGATTTGAAATAAGCAACTATTTTTTTGTCTAAATCGGCAGCAATTGCAGCATATTTTTTATCGTCAGAAACATTAACTTTTTCTAATGGATCTTTCACATAATCATATAATTCTATATTATAAACTTTATCAGCACTATACACTTGGTCACTTGTGAAATTTTTCAACCAAACCGTATAACGATATTGTTCTGTTCGCATAGAATACCCCATTAATTTTCCTTTTCCATCTTCAACTTTAACATCTATTTTAGGCATTTTTCGAGGATATTGACTCATTGCATATTCTTTTACCGAAGCTTTATTGTTTTTCATTACAGGAACCAAACTTTTTCCATCTAAATAGGTTGGTACTTTTCCTCCTGATAATTCACAAAGTGTAGGATAAACATCCACAAATTCAGTCATCGATTTAGTTTGACCTGCTTTTAATCCTGGTGCTGCAATAATTAAAGGTGCTTTTGTAGCTTGCTCATAATTCGTGTGTTTTCCCCACATATCATGATCTCCTAAATGCCAACCGTGATCTCCCCAAAGGACAATAATGGTGTTATTAAGAGTCCCTAATTTTTCTAATGTGTTCAATAAAATTCCAACTTGAGCATCTGTATAAGAAACCGCTGCATAATAAGCATGAATTAATTCTTTTTGTTTTTCGATTGCTAAACCAAATTTATTAACACTTTTATCTGTGTATTTTGCATATTCTTTAACTCCCGAATAGCTGCTTACTTCTCCCGAATTTTGATATGAAAAATCTTTACTATTTGCTGCATGTTCTTGAAATTCTGCTACTGGCATGTCCTCCCGATTGTATAAATCCCAATATTTTTTTGGAGATACAAAAGGCAAATGTGGTTTACGAAATCCAACTGCCATGAAAAATGGTTTTTTTGCAGCATTTAACATTACAATTTGTTTTACAGCAAGTTTAGCGCTCACACCGTCATCATAGGCATCATCTGGTAAATCAAGACATTCAAAAGCAGGTCCTCTTGCACCTTCTTCATCATCTGCTTCTTTTTTGCCTTTCTTTTTACCTTTTCCTTTTCCATCTTCATCAGCACTTACAACTTCTTCTTTTGCATTTAATGCTTTTAATTCTGGAGATTGATAATGTTTTTGAACAGGAAATCCTCCAAAATAATCAGATTCTTTTGGAACTAAAAATGGAATAGACCAAGATTGCGGATCAAATTTTTTGTCCACACAACTCGGATGAAATATTTTACCAATTCCAGAAGTGGTATACCCTTGACTGATAAAATATTCTGGAAGTGTTACAATATTAGGATTCATATCCCTCATTTTAGTATGTAAATCACGGATTTTAGTTACATCTGGACGCATTCCTGTTAATAGACTTGCACGTGTTGGTCCGCAAACCGCTTGTTGGCAATAATTATTCAAAAATACCGTGCCCATTTTTGCCAATCGATCAATATTTGGTGTTTTAATAATTTTATCTCCATAACAACCCAACACTGGTTTCAAATCATCAATTGCGATAAAAAGAACATTAGGTTTTGATTTTTCTTGGGCAATTAAAGGGGCAATTGATAAAATACCTAAAAGTGCTGCTGCGATTAACTTTTTCATTATAATTTATTTGTTATTTGTTGTTGTTTTATTAATGTTCTTAGGACTATTACTATTCAATAAGGTTTAAATGATGTGACCTTTATTAATTATTCAAAACCCATAAAATTGGATATCGAACAGGCATATTTCTAATTATTTCAGGCGTTGTAACATTTGCCTTGAGCGATTTCCATAATTCGATATACTTTTTATTTTTATAAGCTATACCCCCAAAAAGCAAACTCGATTGTCGCACTGGCCATTCATCCCAATACATCACATCATGTTGAAACGGCCAAAGTGATTTGTTTTCGATATAAGGAATCATGAATTTTATTCCCAATTCTAAATTTTTCCCGTCTGGTGTGGTATAAGCAAAAAGATTGTCTTGTTTAGTTGATAGTATTTGGCAAATACTTGTCATTGCATCCAAATTAAATAGCGAATAACCATACGGTTTTGTTCGTTTTAATTCCAATGGAAAACTACCATCTTTATACATTTGATTCGGCAAAAGTGTTGTTTTATAGAAATTTCTACAAAAATCCATCGTTTTAGTATCTTGAATTAAATCGGCAAAAGCAGCCACTTGCATAGTCCAACAAACACTGTGATTATTGCCGTTATCACGTTCCGCAATTCCATATTCATGAGTCGTAATCCAATTCAAATAATTAGAAAACCATAATTTTATAGCTTCTAATTCCGCTTTTGAAAGTACTGAAGAATTCTCAATAGCTTTGATAGCTTTGGTAACATCAACCAAATGAACCGTATCAATAATTCCAATTCCACGACCTGTTGCGACTCCTTTAATTGCTTGAGCATATAGTAAATTAGGATTCATTTTAGTATCTTGATTCACAAACCAAGCTTTCAAATGAAGTGCTAATTTATCTGCATATTTTTTATCATTTGACAAAACATAAGCCGAAGCCAAAGCGCCAGATATTTGACTAAACCGAATTAATGCTTCTCGATGCGCAGTGAAATTTGCTGGATTGGTCAAACCGTCTTTTCTAATATAAGGACCGTTAGGATTTTTTTCATCAGGCCACCAATAATCACCTTCGGAATAAAAATCGTGATTTGTTCCCGCACTTCTATCACAATAAGTGGTCGTTACGGTTTCTGGAAGTTCGTTCAAATAAGCATCCGCATTTTTAAGCACACTACTTCTTTCAATTTCATTTAAATTAAAAGCCATTTTGATATTGGAACAACTCGTGAAAGTAATTCCAATAAATAATAAAACAACTTTTAGGCTAATTTTTTTCATTTGAAAGAGGTAGAACTACCTAAATTATTGTTTTTTGAACTTTAAAAATTCTCCTTTAAAATTTTGATTCAGGATATTCATTTCAATAGAATCTCCTAATGAATTTGGAATAACTTCAATGGATGCTTTTCCATTTGCCATTTTAATAGATTCACTTCCGGTTGGAGTTCCTTGATTTTTTAGTGTTTCACCACCTGATAAACATTGAAAATAAACACGATCTTCATAATCCAAACAACGTAATTTGTTTTTATCGACTGCAATAGCAGTTACAAGATAATTTCCATTTTTCATTTTTTCTGCTGATAATTCCAATCCATCTGCAGCTCCGTTTTTAACAAAACGATAATTCACATCGATCGTATCGGATACTTTTTTTCCATCATTTGAAATTCCAACCGCAACAAAAGTATTTTTCCCATCTGCAAAATTCACTTCCCAAGTCAGTCCACAAGCAGGAAAAGCAGTAATATCACGAACTTTTATTCCTAAAGAAACTCCATTTTGGAAAAACTCCACTTTAGAACAATTACTATAAACATTCAAAATTCGAGGTGTGTTTTTTGGACCTTGTCGTTCTGTCCAAGTGTGAGATTCGATATAAGTAAATGGCTTGTCGCTCCAATAACTTTTGAATACATAATAGGCATCTTTAGGATTTCCATTTCTATCAACCAAGCCTTTCTGATTCATATATGGAATATCATCTTCAGGACGTAAAGGCGTTGCAAAATCTTTGAATGCCCATTGCATATTTCCTACAAATGTTGGGTCATTTTCAGAAATATGCAAATGCCAATCAAACAAATCAACAATATAATTTTCACTCCAATCCCCAATTTGGGCAATATTAGCCACTTTAGTTTGAACGATAGCTTCTTCCCAACCCTCAGATTTTATCTGACCTTCGCCAGTAATTGGATTTTCCGAATGACGACCAACATGGCTATCACCACCATATTCTGCATGAATAAAATGTTTGTAATCTAATTTATATTTATCAATTGCTTTTTTATAACTTTTATAACTTCCAGAATACCAACCCGACCAAATTGACGGAGAAAAAACATCTACAATTTTTGAACCTTCTTCGTATTTACGAATTACAGTTTTTCGACTTGGGTCTAATTTATGCGCAATATCATTAAGCTCCGTTAAGAAAACGTTCGTCTTTACGGTATTATCACCGTCTTCAAAATCTGGCAGCCAATTCATTTCATTTCCTAACGACCAAAGAATAATCGATGGATGATTGTAATTTTGATTGATTATTTCACCAAGCATATTTTTTGCATTGGTTTGCCAAACTTGATTTCCAATTCCACCACGACACCATGGTAATTCATCCCAAACCAATAAGCCCAATTCATCACACGCTTTATAGATTTCTGGATCTTGTGGATAATGTGCCAAACGTACAAAATTTGCACCCATTTCTTTTATGGATTCCATGTCATTACGATGTTGCTCGTTTGACATCGCTGCACCAACTCCCGCATGTTCTTCGTGACGGTGAGTTCCACGAATTAAAACTCGTTTACCGTTTAGGAAAAATGGACCGTTATCTTTAAATTCAAACCATCTAAAGCCTACTCTATCTTCAATTTTATCTTTTTCAATTCCATTTTCTAGCAATGAGACAGAAACAGAATATAAATTTGGTTTGTTGATATCCCATAATTCAGGATTTTTAATATCGTTGAAGGCAATTATAGTTTCTTCCCCTGATAAATTTCCTTTTTTAGTTGCAACTATTTTTCCTTTTGGATTAGATAATTGGGCAACATAATTAAAACTACTCGGGTTTTGAAGATTTTTTACCGAAGCCACAACATTTAAAGATGCTGATTTCTCTGAAACTTGAGGTGTATTTATTTTAATGTTATCGATATTGTTTTTAGCCATCGAAAGCAACCAAACATCTCTGGTAATTCCACCATAAATGATGAAATCACTTTTTTGAGAAGGAATTATTTCAATATTATAACTATTATCAACACGAACTAAAACTTCGTTGTTTCCTTCATTAATAAATTTTGAAATATCAAAAGTAAAACCGATATAACCACCAATATGTTCGCCAACTTCTTTGCCGTTTACATATACTTTAGTAGTAATATTGGAGCCTTCAAAGTATAATTTGTAAAGTTTACTCGAATCAATATTTGAAATAACAAGGTTTTTTTTATACCAACTTGCGCTTCTTCTGTAGCCAGGATCATTATCAGTTGCATCCAAACTGTTCCAAGAATGAGGTAAGTTTAAGGCAACCCAATTCGTTGCATTTTTTACTTCCGATATGTTTTTAGTATCATTTTCTAAGTAATTCCAACCCAAATCAATGTTGATTTTAGTTCGAACTACGCTTTCAGATTTTTGAGCACAGATTACGTTAAAACAAAATAATAAAATTATCGCAAGTGCGTTAGAGGGAGTGTGAATTTTTAATTTCATAAAATTTATAGAGATTGTTTTCTAATAATTGCTTCCAAAAAATAATAATCTGCATAGACAATTGGCAGATCTATTTCATCTTTTTTAGGCCAATTTCCAGTACTATGATTTAAAATAAATGGCCCGTTTACAGTATCATTTAAAAGATATTTATCAGAACTTAAAGTGTTTATTACTTTATTTGAATAGTCTAAATAGGCTTGGTTTTTTGTAAAAGAATATAATTCTATTAATGCAGAAGCCATTACTGCCGCTGAAGAAGCATCTCTAGGAGCATTTGGAATACTCGTGTCATTGAAATCCCAATAGGAAATTCCATCTTCTGGCAATGTTTTATAATTTATATAATACTTGGCTGTAGCTTCGGCTTGTTTTAGGTATTCTTTGTTTTTTGTATAGCGATAAGCCATCGTAAAACCGTAAACTGCCCATGATTGTCCTCTTGCCCATGACGATTCGTCGTTGAATCCTTGAAAGGTGGCTTTTTTTCTTACCCCATGAGAAATGGTATCGTAATCAACTACATGGTAACAACTATTGTCTTTTCTAAAATGATTTTTTAAGGTTGTATTTGCGTGTTGGATTGCAATATTTCTAAAAGTAGAATCACCAGAAATTTTTGATGCCTCAAATAACAATTCGAGATTTAACATGTTGTCAATAATAACTGGGTAATCGAAAAGTTCTTTGCTGTGATTCCAAGATCTGATTGCTCCAATTTTTGAATTGAATCTAGTAACTAATGTTTGTGCACTTTTTACAATAATATTTTTATATTTTGCATTGTCTTCAACTTTTAATCCTTTTCCAAAGCTACAATACACTTTGAAACCCATGTCGTGAGTAGTATTATTGAATTTTTCTTTTTCAATAAATGCATTCCATAAAGCGGCTTTTTCTTTGTATCTAATATCGCCTGTGATTTTGTAAATCTGCCAAAGATTACCTGCATAAAAACCACTTGTCCAATCTTTTGATTTTACTTTTTTTACAACTCCAGTTGAACAATCCATACTTCTTGGAATTGAAACGGAATCAATTGGGAAATCTAAAAGTTTTGAAAATCTAGAACTGATTTCTTTTTTAACTTCAATAGGAACTGGTTTATATTGGGCTTGACAATTAAAATTGACAACCGTGAATACAATTATATAAAATAAAGAATTAAATTTCTTCATGGTGGATTAAAATATCTGATTAAAAGCTTCCAAAAAATAAATCAATTAGTTCAACTAAAAAAGACGTATTAACAATAAACTCATCGAGATTATTAATACAATCAAAATGGATTGAAACAAGTTGATTTTAACTTTCTTGGATTTCATTCCACAAATATAGAATGAGCTAAGATTTCAAAAATCCAAAATAGGGTATTCAAAAATACAAAAGGGTAAAAAAATGTTATTTAGCTTAGGCTTTTGAATCGTCAGAGAATTTATTCAAATATTGTGTAGGAGTTTCTCCGAACTTTTTTTGGAAACATTTACTAAAATATTTAGGATTATTAAACCCTACTTTATAGCTGATTTGGGAAATGTTTATCTTGTTTTGCTCTAATAATTGAGCCGCTCTTTTCATTCTAATCTCATGAATAAACTCATTGGGAGTAAAGTTAGTCCAAGCTTTTATTTTAGTAAAAAGCATTGTTCTACTTACTCCAAGTTCGGAACAAAAAAACGGAATATCAAATTGTTCGTTTGAGATATTTTCTTCCACAACTTTAAAAGCCTTCTTTAGCAATTGTTCGTCTAATGAAGAAACTGCTATTTCGCTTGGCACAAAACTATCTTCAGATGAAAATTTAGTTTTCAATCTTTGTTTAGATGCAAGCAGATTTTTAATTCTTAATTTGAATTCAATTAGATTAAATGGTTTGCTAATGTAATCATCCGCACCGCT
>CANIFM010000109.1 GCA_947466955.1 Bacteroidota bacterium | reverse complement strand
GCTTGTTTATAACCATTGAAACGGTTTTGGAATATTTCTAAGGTTTTATCACCAGATAAATGTGCGATTTTGGTACAACCTTCGGATATAAGGTGTTTAGTTGCGGAATAGGCTACATCATAATCATTAATAGTAACAGAGCTAACTCCGTCTAAATCTTTCTTTCTGTCAAAAAAAACAAGAGGGACATTTTTTTCAATAACCCTTTTTAGCATTCTTTCGTTTTCAGAGCTAACATTGGAAACCGACATTAAAATTCCGTCAACTTGAGCATTTAAAAGTGTATTAATATTTTCAATTTCTCTTTTTTCATCTTCATGAGTTTGACAAATTATCACGTTATATTGATGAGGGTATAATTCTTCCTCTATCCCCCTAATGATAGAAGCAAAGAAATTACTATCAATTCTAGGCACAATTACTCCAATATTATTACTTTTCCCACTTCGTAAAGCTAAAGCTAATTTGTTCTGTTTGTAATTCATTCTTGCAGCTGTTTCTTTAACTAATTTACAGGTGCTTTGACTTATTTTTGGGTTGTTATTTAATGCTCTTGATACTGTTGCTGCAGAAATGTTTAGTTCTTTGGCGATATCATATATTGTTGCTTTTCCACTCATTGTAATTCTCTTATAAAAATCTTAATTAACAAATATACAGTTTTATTTATATTTAATTTAGGCAATCGGTTGTATATTGAGGTTTTTTGTATTATTTTATACGTATTTTAGTATCACTATGATGCTATTAATTTAAATTTCTACTTATTGTTTAACTTTTTATAAATGAAAAACCTCTAAATTTCTTTAGAGGTTTTTCATTTATTGGTCACAAATAGAGTTAAAACTATACACTTTTAGTACATCTCGCTTTAGCTTCTAAAAATATTTTTTGCCACAGATTCACTGATTTTTTTAATTATTTTTAACCTGTTAATCTATGGCAAAATTTCACGGATTATTTGCACAATATAGCTTCGCAGACTTTCAGTCTGCCAAACCAAATCTATGGACTTTCAATCCATAGGGTTTATTTTAAATAAATTATTCGATTGAAACAACGATGAACTCACTTCTTCGGTTTGCTTGATGTTCTTCTTCTGAGCAATCAACTCCATCAGTACATTTGTTTAACAATTGAGATTCCCCATATCCTTTTCCGGTAAGTCTTTTTGCATCTACTCCATTTTTAACCAACCAATCTATTGTTGCTTTTGCTCGGTTATCAGATAAAGTTTGATTGTATTTTGCAGTTTGACGGCTATCGGTGTGTGAACGAACATCAATCTTAATTTTCAGATTTTGTTTCATTACATCTAAGATTTTCTCTAATTCAAAGGCAGCATCTTTTGTGATTAAAGATTTATTTACATCAAAATAGATAACTTTAATTCCAAAACATTTGGCTAAATCTCCACCAACAACTAATTTACATCCTGCTTTTTCAATAGCAATTGATAAATTTGTTACACCTGTTATTGTACCAATTGTAACAGCACTTTCTTTAGTGGTATATCCTTCCATTTCTGCTCTAACATAATAGGTTTTACCACATTCAGATTCAAAACTATAATGTCCATTAGCATCTGATTTAGATTCTTTTTGAAGCTCAAATTTCTCATTAAATAAGCTAATTTTCACATTAGCTAGCAATTGAATTGTTTCTGAGTCTGTGATTACTCCTTCAACTTTTTGCTTGCATTGAACTTCTGTTACTTTATAAATGTCGTCGCTACCTTTTCCGCCTGTTCTATTGGAAGTAAAGAAACCTTTTCCGTCTTTGTTAATGCTAAAACCAAAATCATCTTGAGAACTATTGACCGGAGAACCAATATTTTTCACTTCTTTTAAACTACCGTCTTTTTCGATTTTTGAAACAAAAATATCGAAACCTCCAAGTCCTGGTCGCCCATCGCTTGCGAAATATAATTTATTGTCAGGTGATACAAACGGAAAGGATTCTCTTCCTTCTGTATTAATTGAATTACCAAGATTTACCGGATTTCCTAAACTACCATCTGCTTTTATAGTTGCTTTAAATAAATCAGATTGTCCTAATGTACCTGGCATATCTGAAACAAAATAAAGGGTTTTATTATCTGGACTCAATGCTGGATTAGCAACATTAAACTCATCACTATTGATAGATAATTCGGTTACATTACCCCAAGAATCATTTTCTAAAGTAGCTTTGTATAATTTAAGCACCATAGTATTCTTGTTGATTTTCCCTTTTTTACCATCAATAAAGTTATTTCTTGTAAAGTAAACGGTTTTACCGTCCTTTGCGAAAACTGGTGATGATTCATGGAAATTGGTATTAATTTCTTTACCTCCAAATTGTTTTGGCTCTGATAATTTTCCATCTGCTCCAATTTCAGATTCAAAAAGATCGGTAAACGATTCTTTGGTTTGGCTAAATACTTTTTTTGAACCACCTTCCACTTGACGAGCAGAGGCAAATATTAATTTATTGCCAAATATAGCACTTCCAAAATCAGAATTTACGGAGTTAATTCCTGCATCTTCAATGGTATAATGTCCTGAATTGGCTTTTATTTCTGCAAGATAATTTTTATTGTCTGCATAAAGCTTAGCTCTTTTATCATTACCTGATTTCTTGTTGAATAATTCCAGCATTTCATTTGCTTTGTCATATTTTCCAATTGACTTTAAAGATTGAGAATATCTGTAAAAAAATTCTGGTTCTTGCTCTTTATTCATTTTAATAAGCTCGCTATACCATTTTTCAGCTTTTGGTAATTCGGCATTAAAATAATAGGCATTTCCTAATTTCAGAAACATCTTTTCCTCCTTATACCCTTTTTCAGCAATGCGCTCATAGGTTGCAATGGCATCAACATAAGAATTATTATCATATTTTTTATCGGCAGCTGCAACTTTGGATTTTTGAGAATATCCTTGTTGAAATAATGCGACCACCAAAAGTGTACTGTAAACTATATTTTTTATTTTCATAATGTAACTATTAGAAGAATCTTGGAGATATTATTTTGACATTTCTTTTAACTAATTCAAAACGAAGGAATAACTCATGTGAACCTGAATTATAATTAGCCAATTTTGTAGTTTCTCTATCATAAGCATATCCGATAAACCATGAATCGCTTACTTGAAAGCCCGCTAATGCACTGAATGACGCGCTCATTCTATAAGCAAGTCCAGCAGTGAATTTTTTGTTGATTAAAAAATTTCCTGATAAATCAACTTGCAATGGAGCACCTTGTACCATTTTTGTTAGCACTGATGGTTTAAATTGAAGATTTTCATTTACATCAAAAACATGACCTGCAATTAAATAGTAATGTTTTTTATCGGAGGCAATAAAACTTGTAGCACTTGAACTAGCAGTTCCGTCAAAATGTTTGCTTTCTAATAAATAGGGAACTGATAATCCAAAATAGGATTTGTCAGAATGTAAGTAGAGACCAGCTCCAACATTTGGTGAAAACCTATTGTCAATGTTATTTTGGAATCTAGGATCTGCAGGATTATAAATATTCAATTTTGTAAAATCTACATTTAAAATATTGGCACTTCCTTTTAAACCAAAAGACAGTTTGCAATTTTCTGAAACATCAATACTGTAGGAGAAATCTACCGCAATATTATTTTCATCAGAAGGGCCGATTTTATCATTTACAACAGATAATCCTAACCCAATATTTCTCCCAATTGGAGAATTGATTGAGAAATTATTTGTTGACGGTGCTCCTTCTAAACCAACCCATTGGGTACGGTGTAACCCAAATATGCTCAATGTTTCTCGTGAACCTGCATACGCTGGGTTGACAACAGTTGTATTGTACATATATTGTGTGAATTGGGCGTCTTGCTGCGCATAAGTGATGCCAGATAAAAACACTAAAACTAAACCTATAAATTTTGTCTTCATATATTTTTTAAATTGAGAACGTTTCATAAACACTCTTTAATTAGTTTTAACGATTAAGGTATAAATATCCTGAACGGTCTTTAGTTTCTCCATTAGAATTCACGTATTTCAATATATAGAAATAAGTGTCTTCGGGTAATTGTGAAGAAGCTGAAATAGTAGCTCTTCCTTCTGATGTTCCATTGAAATATTTATTCCCAATTCCATATCCTTCAGCTTCATAAACAATAACTCCCCATCTGTTGAATATTTGTAAAGAATTATTTGGATATTTTTCAATGTTTCTAATGGTGAAAACGTTGTTTTTTACATCATCACTTGAAGGCGAAACGCCATTAAATATTTCTAACTCATCATCTGAGTTGGAAAGATGATGATTATTAACTTCTAAATAATCTGGAATTCCATTGCCATTGCTGTCAAATGGATGTCCAACAGTATCACCAAATTCTAATCCGTTCAATAATCCATCTCCATCACAATCGTCATCTAAAAAAGCTACTGATTGAGCAATTGTAGCATGTTCTTCAATCGATTCACAATGATTTAATGGGTTGGTGTTGTCAACAACTTCCGTTCCGTCTAATACCCCATCACCATCTGTGTCAGGATTATTTGGATTGGTACCCAAAAGAAGTTCTTGAGAATTAATTAAACCATCATTATCACAATCCGAAAGGGGGTCAGTACCACAAGGGCCAACAGTTACGGTTATTGTTGCCGTGTTTGATACACCACCTTGATTGTCTTGAATTACATAATTTAAAGGTGTTGTAGTTCCTACAAAACCAGCAATTGGGTCAAATGTTACGGTTCCATCACTATTAGCAGTAAATGTTCCTTGTCCAGCAATTGTGAAAGTTGTTTGAATTCCTGCAGTTAAAGGATCTAAATCTATTGTTGCAATGTTAATTGTACCGTCAATATCGGTATCATTACTTGCTACAGGAATAGTCACAGTAGTATCATAATTTGTTGCTATTGAATCGTTATTTGCAACAGGCGCATCATTAACAGAACTCACGACAAAAGTTATTGTTGCTGTATCGCATGCTCCACTTGGATCACAAAGCGAATATAATAAGGTAGCTGTTCCAAAGTAATTATTTGTTGGGTCAAAAGTTACAACTCCTGTTGCAGCATTTAATGTCCAAACACCTTCTGTAGTTGTAATTGTTGTTTGAACTCCAGCTGTTGCTGTGTCTAAATCTACTGTAAATTGTCCTGCACCATTTACTGGCACAGTAGGATTTCCATCAGGATCGGTATCGTTAGCAACTACATTAACAGTTCCATTTGCGCCATCTTCTAATAATGGTGAAGTACTTTGATTGTCGTCATTGGCAATTGGAGCAGCATTTAAAAAGGATAATAAAGCGGCTGTTGAAACAAAATCTCCACAAATATAATCACTTGAAGTTACGAGAACTCTGTATTTATTATTGTTCATGCCATTAGTAACCCCTGTAATTGTTAAAATATTCGTGGTAGCACCAGAATAAATTCCTGCATCCGTAATTGTAGTCCAATTCGCTCCACCATTTACACTTTCTTGCCATAAATAGGTGGTAATTCCAGACCCACCAGTTACAGTAACAGAAAAAGTTGCCGTATCTCCTGGATTTAATTGTTGATCTAAAGGGTTATTACTTATAGTAATGCCTGGTAAAATAGCTAAGTCATACGTTCCTGCGTAAAATGCACCAGGTAAATTTACTGACCCATCTGCATTTATTGGAGCTACAGCACCACCTGCCTGACCAAATTGTTGTCCTGGAGCCGCACTTGAATTATTAAAATAATATTCATTTGAATCCGAGCAACCATCATTATCTGAATCTAAATCGTATTGATTGATAATGCCATCACCATCAGAATCTACACCATTGATATTTCCTAGGCGAATAAATATTTGAGATTTTCTTTCGCCAACTTTACTAGTTTCATTTCCGGTTACTCCATATATATAGTTACCTTCAATAAATGTATTTTGATATGTTGTTACTATATATAAAGGATCTCCAGTGATACTTGTGTTACTACAACCGCTTGTTGCTGTTAATGCCGCAGGTCTGTAATAATTAAAATTAGTTCCTGCTGGACCTCCTAGGCCTGTAAGCCCAAAATCAAAACCGCCAGCAATTAAATTGCCTCCAACTACAGGCGCACCAGTAATATTATTGGATGTAGCATATCCTGCAACATCACCCATTTTAGAACTGCTTCCATTTCCGTCAATATCAGCTAAAGTAACTGCAAGATTGCTAATTGTTGCGGGAATTAAAGTTCCTGTTGTGGTAGCTGTTCCGGCAAGTACAAACTTAATTGAATAGGAGAAATAGGGATTTTCATTAGGGTAAATATCTTCGAGTGCAATATCTCCTGAGGAAAGTAATTTTACCCATCCTGATACTGCGTGGACATCAGTTAACTCAAGAACTGCATCGTATGGAACATTTAAATAAATAAGTGCATTTCTTTTTATCAATCGATTACCTGTAACTAAACCTGTTGAAGGAATAGAAGCAGGGCTAAAAGCTCTAAATCCATTTAATTGAATGTAGGTGATTACTGATTCGGCAGAATCATAAATTCCATCATTATCATCATCTTGATCAATATCATTTGGAATACCATCACCATCGATATCTAGTGGGTTTCCTGTTTGACCACTTGCAGAAACAAAAAAACACAACATCAAAAGAAGTAGTATTGTTTTTGAAATTGAAAAAGGAATATTCCTTTTCGAAATAAATTTTGGGTTTTTTTCAATCATAATTATTAAATGTATTTTAATTTAAAACAGTTTATTTGTTTTATGTAATCGATTACAAATATAACAAATTTATAAATAAATTATAATTTTATTGTGTGATTTTTATTAGTAAAATAAAATTATTAGAATATAATAGTGAAATATGAATAAATATCGAACAAAATAGTTTTATAATAATAATATTTGTCTATTTTTGTGTAATCGATTGCAAGTTTTTAAAATAGTAATAAATCGTAGTATTATAATATATAAATAATAAATAATGAAGAAAATAGTTGCATCAGTTTTTATGGTTTTCACTATTATTAATGGCTATTCTCAATTTAGCAAGACTCATTATATACCGCCTTTAACATCGGCAACTGGTATGAAGCCTAGTCAGCAATATTTATATATTTCTACACCTACTTTAACGAATGTGAATGTAATTATTACTCCAATTGGAGGTGTTGCTTTTACGGCTACTGTTAATAGTTCTACTCCTTATGTATATAAAATTCCTGATACTGTTCCAACGAACACTCAGTTGTTTACACCTCAAGCAAATATTGGAAAGTTAACAAACAAAGGGTATGTTATTGAAGCCGAAGATTTGATTTATGCAAATATTCGTACAATGGCAGGTAGTACATCACATGCAGGGTGCTTGGTTGCAAAAGGAAAAAGCGCAATGGGGAAAATATTTAGAATTGGAGGGATGCTAAATAAGTTCAACCCACTTGGTAATAATTGGGATGCATTACTAAACTTTGCCTCTTTTATGGCAACCGAAAACGACACTCATATCACAATAACTTTGAGTGATCCATTAGCCATTGGCACGCCAATGACCAACGGAACAAACTATTCTGGCCCGATAACTGTGACATTAAATAAGTATGAGAGTTATGTTATGGCATTTGAAAATGTATCAGCTGCATTCAGAAGTAGTTATATTCTAGGTGGCTTAATACAATCAGACAAAGATATTGTTGTTAATTCTGGATCCTTCGGTGGAAATAGTTATACCTCAGGGGTTACAGGAGATTTAGGAACGCCAAGTAACAATAATGTTTCAGGTGGAGCAAGTAGCACGGGAGATTTTAAAGGAAAAGACCTTGGATTTGATCAAATTGTACCTTATGAAAAAACAGGAAAAGAATATATTTTTGTTAAAGGTTTAGGAAGTAATGCCTTAGAACGGGTGCTAATAATTGCCCATGTAGATAACACCCAAATTTTTAAAAATGGAAGTACTACCGCTACAACGACTCTAAATGCTGGACAATATTATGTTTATGATGGTAGTGATTTTACTACCGGAAACTTATATGTCACTTCGTCTGAAAAGGTATTCGCTTATCAAGCGATCGGTGGAAATACAAATTTAGGTAACCAAAACATGTTTTTTGTTCCGCCTATTAATTGCGCAACACCAAATATTGTGGATAATATTCCATTAATTAATGAAATTGGCCCTAATAATTCTTTCAGTGGAAATATTAATATTGTAACCGAATTTGGATCACTTGTAAGGGTAAATAATGTAACTGTTACTTCAAGTCCTGTAACTGTTGCTGGTACAACTACTCCAAGATTTGTTCGATATACAGTTACTGGTAGAACCGGAAATATTAAAGTATCATCCACAAAACAAGTCTATGTTTCTTATTTTGGAAGTGATGCAAATGCTACTTATGGAGGCTATTATTCTGGATTTGACACAAAGCCTGAAATATCTTATAATAGTCCTGTAGTTGGGGCTTCGCTTTGTATTCCAAATATAGTTTTAAAAATACCTTCGGCCGTTGCCACAGATTTATTTCAATGGCAATTTAATAGCGTTGATATTCCTGGTGAAACAGCTAATATATATACTCCAAAATCGGTTGCTTTAGGCGGACGAGGTCCTGGTTATTATAGCGTTAGTAAAACAATCACAGGTTGCAGTAACACTACATCTGATTTATTCCCTGTAAGCGATTGTCCAATTGATACGGATAATGATGCAGTGAATAATAATATTGATATTGATAATGATAATGACGGAATAACAAATGCTAATGAATCTTACGGGAATCAAAATATAAATGTTTCAGTTTCTACAGGTTCCTTAACTATTGGTAATTACAACAATTCTTATACAAGTACAACAACTCCAATTGGAACGGGAAATACTTTTACGGGCAATGCTAACGGAAGTTTTACAACTAGTTT
>CANIFM010000108.1 GCA_947466955.1 Bacteroidota bacterium | reverse complement strand
AAGGAAGCTCCTTTTTGGGTTAGAAAAATGCTTGTTTTGGCGAGGACTTGTAACGGAGAGCTGGAAAATGCTTCTAAAAAAAATGAAAAATAGTCTCAAAAAAATAGTAATTTTACAAAATGGAAGCACCGTTAGCAGAGCGAATTCGCCCGCAGAAATTGGAAGATTATTTGAGTCAGTTGCATTTGGTAGGCCCAAACGGCTCGTTGACGCAGCAAATCGCGAAGGGAATTATCCCGTCATTGATTTTCTGGGGACCGCCGGGAACGGGGAAAACGACGTTGGCGCAAATCATCGCGCAGGAATCGAAACGCCCGTTTTATATTTTGAGTGCCATCAATTCTGGGGTGAAAGACATTCGCGATGTGATTGAAAAAGCGAAGCAAAGTGGCGGATTATTTACTACGAAAAACCCGATTTTGTTTATTGATGAGATTCACAGATTTAGCAAATCGCAGCAAGATTCGTTGTTGGCGGCGGTTGAAAAAGGATGGATAACATTGATTGGTGCAACAACTGAAAATCCAAGTTTTGAGGTGATTCCTGCATTGTTATCAAGGTGTCAGGTGTATGTTTTGAACGCATTTTCAAAGTCAGATTTGGAAAATTTGTTGCAAAGGGCGATGCGGGAAGATGTGTATTTGAAAACTAAAAATATTGTGTTGGAAGAATCTGAGGCGATATTACGGCTTTCGGGAGGCGATGGACGCAAGCTATTAAACATTTTTGAATTGGTCATAAACGCTTCTAATGAAGACGAAATTTTGATTACGAATGAAAAAGTATTGCAATTAGTGCAACAAAATACGGTTTTGTATGATAAAACTGGGGAACAACATTATGATATTGTTTCTGCATTTATAAAATCGATACGTGGAAGTGACCCAAATGGGGCGGTTTATTGGTTGGCTAGAATGATTGAAGGCGGTGAAGATGTGAAATTTATTGCCCGGCGAATGTTGATTTTATCGAGTGAAGATATTGGAAATGCAAATCCAACAGCTTTCATTATGGCGAATACAACTTTTCAGGCGGTTTCGACAATTGGTTATCCTGAAAGTAGAATTTTGTTGAGCCAATGTGCAATTTATTTGGCGACTTCTCCCAAAAGTAATGCGAGTTATATGGCGATAAATCAAGCGCAACAGTTGGTAAAACAATCTGGGGATTTGCCTGTTCCTATACATTTACGAAATGCACCAACGAAATTAATGAAGGAATTGGGTTATGGCGAGGAGTATAAATATTCGCACGATTTTGCCAACAATTTTGCAGAACAAGAATTTTTGCCTGATGAAATAGCGGAAACTTTGCTATATAATCCTGGGAATAACTCAAGGGAAAATGGAACTCGTGAGTTTTTGAAAAATCGTTGGAAGGATAAATATGGGTATTAGAGTTATGGGTTGTGAGTTATAAGTTATGAATTGTGAATTGGGTGATGCCGATTTAAAACTTCACTTCTACTTTTTCCGAAACTAATTTTGAGTTATTAATATATTCAAAAAACCACTGGTTGTCTTTTGAAATCAAAACCCCTTGAATGTTGTTTTTATTAGCAATAAAGCAAATTGGGCTTGATGTTTTATAGATTTTTATAATCACTTTTGGTGTTGTATCTATAAGTTGAAAACCATTTTCGATGGGTTGCGCAAATAAAACCAAATTATTTAATTTTATATTGTCATCGTTTAAATTACTGTCTTTCACATTGCTGATTTCTTTTGCATTGACATTGCTATTGACATTGCCATTACTATTTCCATTGTATTTATATCCCAATTTTTCAAAGGAATTAAATGCTTCTCGCAACGCTTGATTATACGAAGTTTGGTATTCTTTTTCTCTACTTTTTCCTTCTGCAGATGTAAATAAAATAGTGTTTTTACAATCTTTTAAAATTACTGACATCTTAGTCATAAACATATTTCCATTGCTTTGAACTTCAACAAAGACCTTATTGCAATTGTTTTCAGCTACTTCGACAGGTAAAATATCCGTGTCAAAAAAAGTGACAAAACCGTATTTTTCCATTAACAATTTTGTAAGCGTGTTCAATCGGTATTGGTCTTTTTCCTTTAAAAAAGTAAATTTTGAAGGAACGATAGCGTATTTATAATCGTTGATGGTTTGAGAGAAACCAAGTCTTGAAGCCAAAACTAAAAGTAAAATGATATATTTTTTCATATTCTAAAGATAATTTTTTAATTCTAATAAATGAGAAACTTGTTTGATATTTATATGTGTTATCGATGGGTCAATATTAAATAGAATGGCATCCATCCCAAAATTCAAGGCACCATTTACATCTGCTTCAATACAATCGCCAATCATAATGCTATGTTCCTTTTGTGCATTTGCAACAGCAACAGCATATTCAAAAATTTTAGGATTTGGCTTTTTCACACCCGCCATTTCAGAATTGGTAATGGTTTTGAAATAATGTCCAATATTTGAATTTCGTAATTTATTTCCTTGAATTTCTTGAAAACCATTGGTAATTATATGCAAATTGTATTTCGGTTTCAAATAGTCTAAAATTGCAATTGCCCCATCAAAAAGATGATTGGATTTTGGCAAATATTCAATGTATTCTTCTGATAAAAACAGTATTTTCTCGTCCTCGATTTCGTAATTTAAAAGAACGAATGTATCTTTTAATCTCCCTAATCGCAATTCATATTGCGTGATTTCATCCACTCGATACAATTCCCAATACTTGATATTTATTGGAACATAATGAATTAAAAATAACTGCAAGTCAACATTAATAGCGTGTTTTTTGAAAATAGTTTCAATTGCCAACGCAGAATTTTTCTCAAAATCCCAAAGCGTATGATCTAAATCGAAGAAAACATCAGAAATTTTCATAGTCGTATTTTAATTATTTGAATCTACATTTAACAGAAAATCTAATTTTTTTTGAAGTAAATCTCCCGTTGAATTAACGTCAATTATTTTTCCGTTTTTGTCCAAAAGTATGTTTAACGGAATGCCTTTAATCTCAAATTGATTGGTAACTTTTCCGTGCCAGCCTCCAATATCAATAAGATTCGTCCAACTCAAACCATCAGTTTCAATAGCTTTCGTCCAGTTATTTCCGTAAGTATCAATCGAAATACTCACAATTTCAAAATTTTTATTTTTGTGTTTACTATAAAGATTCGTCAATTCTGTATTGTTTTTTCTACTCGGTTTATACCAAGAAGCCCAAAAATTGATTAGCACAACTTTCCCTCTAAAATCGTCAATTGATACTGATTTTCCTAATTGATTTGGCAAACTGAAATTCTCCAATTTTTTACCAATTTTCAACTTTTTAGAAAGTACCGTTTTGTTATTTATTTTTAAAGTGTCTTTTACTTTCTCAATTTCAACTTTCTTTTTTATGGGTGCGACCAGCATTAAATCACTAATTTGCTCGGCTGACAAAAACTGATTTTTTGGTGCTTTTTTTAATAATAAATCCAAAACTGGATATTCAGGATTTCCAATTACAGATTCAAAATACTTCTTATAAATTTTATTGTTTTTCTCCTCTTTAGACAGTCCGCTTTTTTCAATTTCTTTTTGATATTCATCAATTGAAGTCATCAAATCGTTAGTCTTAGAACCAAAAATTTTCTTGATTTCTATATCGTTAATATCTTCATTTCCGTTTTTAAAAACGGAAGTTGCTATTGTTAAATCCACAATGCTGTTTTCTAAATAGAAAAAAGCAACGGTAGAAGTAGGTTTTAAAGTCAGAGAAATATTAGTGACATCCCCTAATTTACCATTGAATTTGAATTTTTTGTCAACCACCAAACAACTATCATTTATATTATCAATGCTATTAGAATGTAGATAAATCATTCCGCTATAATCGCCTTCAATAGTACCATTTATAGTAAATGTCTTTTTAATTTCTTGAGAAAATAAGGCAATTCTAAAGAAAACAAACAGCGATAAAATTATTTTTTTTGTCATTATAAATTTATAAAATTCCTTCATCTGCAAAACTGAAATATCCGTGTTCGCCAACAATTATATGGTCTAAAATTGTAATGTCTAAACTATCGGCGGCTAATTTAATTTTTTTTGTAATTTTAATATCTGCTTCGCTTGCTTTCAAAGTTCCCGATGGATGGTTGTGACACAGAACAATTCCGGTTGCACCAATTTCTAATGCGTTTTTAAAAATCAGACGAACATCTACCAAAGTTGCTGTAATTCCACCTTTACTTAATTGCGATTTAGAGATAATTAGATTGGAATTATTGACATAAATTATCCAAAATTCTTCGTGTGGCAATTCTCCAATTACGGGTTGCATAATTTCAAAAATCATCTTGCTCGAAGTTATTTTCTTTAATTCTGCCGCTGTTTCTCCCCTTCTTCGTCGCCCCAAATCCATTGCTGCAATTATAGAAATTGCTTTTGCTTCGCCAATTCCTTTGAAACATACCAATTGTGCAATCGATAATTTCCCTAATGCATTCAAATTATTATCGACACTTGACAAAATTCTTCTGCTCAATTCAACTGCACTTTCATTCCGACTTCCAGAACCTATTAAAATCGCAATAAGTTCGGCATCGCTTAATGCAGCTTTTCCTTTTAACATCAATTTTTCTCGCGGGCGGTCGTCTTCTGACCAATTTGTAATCGGGAACGAATTATTTTCCATATTTATATAATTAAATGGCGTTTAAACAGTAGGTGAAAAAACTCTAATTATTATTCAATCAATCCTTTAACTTCATCAAAATTCAATCCTCCATAATTTCCAGAACTCATCAATAATAAAGCTGAATTTTCAAAATTCAAATTGAATAAATAGTCTTTAAAAGATGCTGGATTGGTATAAATAATCAAATCTTCACGGTTGAACGCTTGTGAAATTTGTTCATACGTTACTTCTTCCAATTGTTTTATTTTTACCGCGTCAGGCGAATAAAAAACTACGGCAACATCTGCAAATTCTAATGCTCCTTGGTATTCTTTTAGAAATTCAGCATTCAAACTGCTATACGTGTGCAATTCTAAACAAGCTACTAAAGTGCGATTTGGATATTGTTCTTTTACAGCTTTTGTGGTTGCGGCAACTTTACTCGGTGAATGTGCAAAATCTTTATAGGCTACTTTTGTTTTGCTTTCGGCAATTTTCTCCAACCGTTTTGAAGCACCTTTAAAACTTGCAATGGCTTCATAAAAATCGGCTTCATCAACACCCATATTTTGACAAATCCATTTTGCACCCGCCAAATTATTTAAATTATGCGCTCCAAAAACTTCTATTGGCATTGCGCCTTCAGGTGTTTCTAACAAAGTTACTCCGTCTTTTACAGCATATTTAGGCGTTGAATACGGCAATTTACGAATTGGATTAGTTGCTGCTTCAGCCACTCTTTTCACTTCAGAATCGTCTTCATTGTAAACCAAAATTCCACCGTTGGTAATCATTTTAATGAAAATTTCAAACTGCTCAACATAATTTTCATACGTTGGAAAAACATTAATATGATCCCAAGCAATTCCTGAAATCAAAGCAATATTGGGTTGGTATAAATGAAATTTCGGGCGTCTGTCCATTGGCGAAGACAAATATTCATCTCCTTCAAGAACAATAAAATCATTCTCTTCCGTTAAATGAACCATCGTATCAAAGCCTTCCAATTGTGCGCCAACCATATAATCAACTTCAATATTATGGAAATGCATCACGTGCAAAATCATCGAAGTAATTGTCGTTTTTCCGTGTGAACCTCCGATAACAACTCGTGTTTTATTTTTCGATTGTTCGTATAAAAATTCAGGATAGGAATAAATTTTAAGTCCCAATTCTTGTGCTTTTAACAATTCAGGATTGTCTTCCTTGGCGTGCATTCCAAGAATTACAGAATCAATATTTGAAGTTATTTTTTCAGGAAACCAACCCAATTCTTCAGGCATAATTCCTTTTTTTTCTAACCTTGATTTTGAAGGTTCAAAAATAGCATCGTCACTACCTGTAACTTTGTAACCTTTGTTATGTAGCGCCAATGCTAAATTGTGCATTGCACTTCCGCCTATTGCAATAAAATGAGTACGCATTATTTATCCTTTTATTTATGAATATTATATGTCTAAATTATATTTTTTGTTTTTCAAAATCCTCTAAAACTGACTTCGCTTTTTCTGGTTGTCGCATTTTATTTTTATACAAATTAGCAAGAATTTGGTATGAATTTTTCGACTTTCCAATTTCCACTGCTTTTTTATAGTACTTCTCTGCCTCCAAATATCTTCCAAAATATTCTGCAATATGTCCTTTGGAAAGATACCCGTCAATTGTTGATAATCGAGATAATTCATTGGCATAATGCAGTGCTTTTCTTTCGCTACCGCCAACGATTCCAGGCAATTGCAAATACAATTCGATTAACGCCCAACGTGCTTCAAGGTGTTTTGGGTTTAGAATAATTGCTTTTTCAAACGCCGCTTTCACATCTGAAATCATACCAAGTGCTGCAAACTTATTGCTATCTTTGGCTTTCATTCCTAAAACGCCTCCGTATTTATAATAATAATTTGCCTCGGAAGGCTTGATTTGTTTCAGTTTTTGATAATAATAAATTGCTTTATCCCAAGATTTATTGTGTCCTTCAATATCTCCTAAATATTCCAATGTTTTGAGATTGTTGGGATTGTCTTTTAGGTAACTTTCAAATAAAACGCGAGATTGCTCAAAATTATTGGCATTGAATAATTTCTCCGCTTTCTCAAAATCAGATTGAGACATTGCAAACATTGGCATTACTATAAACATTAGAAATAAAAAACGTTTCATTAATTATAATTTCTTAAGATAATTTCAAGCTTGTCAAAAATAAGAAAATAAGATTAGAAATACTTTAATTTATAAAAGGATTTAGATAAATAATTACAAGTGAAATAGTAATTCTATAGTGAAAACGAAGTATTATTTATGAAATTTTAATTAATTTAGCGGTATGAAAAACATTATAGTTACAGGAACTTCAAGAGGAATTGGCTTTGAATTGGCTTTACAATTTGCAAATGCAGGACATCAAGTTTTGGCAATTTCTAGAAAAACCCCACAAATATTAATTGAAAATCCCAATATAACGTGTCTTTCCGTAGATTTATCAACAGAGGAAGATTTGAAGCAAGTTGAACAATTTTTAACTACTTCTTGGAAAAAAATAGACGCCATTGTTCATAATGCAGGGGCTTTATTATTAAAACCATTTTCAGAAACCACACCCGAAGAATTTGAAAATATCTATAAAGTAAATGTTTTTGGGGTTGCCAATTTAACTCGAATTTGTTTGCCATTTCTACAAAAAGGAAGTCACGTGGTAACTATAAGTAGTATGGGAGGAATTCAAGGAAGTATGAAGTTTGCAGGTTTATCAGCTTATAGTTCCAGTAAAGGCGCCGTAATTACGCTTTCAGAATTACTTGCCGAAGAATATAAAGAACGAGAAATTGCATTCAATGTTTTGGCATTGGGTTCTGTTCAAACAGAAATGTTGGAAGAAGCATTTCCTGGCTATAAAGCACCATTAACAGCAATTGAAATGGCAAATTATATTTTTGATTTCACCTTAACTGGACATAAATATTACAACGGAAAAGTTTTACAAGTTTCATCCTCAAATCCATAAATTAATTGTATTGAACGATACTTTATCAAAATATATTCCTGAACACGCTGTAAAACCAGTATTTGAACTTATTGTCGCTAATCAAGTTCATTTAAAAATCGTCAATGAACGAGTAACGCGACACGGCGATTATAGAAAAGGGTTGAGCGGGAAACACGAAATTACTGTAAATGCAAGTTTGAATAAATACCGATTTCTGATTACATTAATTCACGAAATTTCTCATTTAGTGGCTTTTGAAAAATTTGGCAGAAATATAAAACCACACGGAAATGAATGGAAATATAGTTTCCAAATAATGATGGTTCCTTTTATTCGTCCAGAAATATTTCCGTCAAATTTATTACCTTTACTGGCGAGACATTTTAAAAATCCATCAGCGAGTAGCGATACCGATGCAACATTAGCATTGGCATTAAAACAATATGATGCACAAAACGATAAAAACTATGTCTTTGAAATTCCTTACGGCTGTGTTTTTAGGATTCCAAATGGGAAAATTTTCAAAAAAATAGCTTTAAGAGTAAAAAGATATGAATGCATAGAAGTAAATTCAGGTCGAATTTATTTATTTAATCCAAATGCCGAAGTAGAGGTATTAACCAATTAGAAAATGAATACAAATTATTACGCAATTTTAATGGCAGGTGGCGTTGGATCGAGATTTTGGCCCGTGAGCACAACTGAATTTCCAAAACAATTTCACGATATGTTAGGTTCAGGCGATACCTTAATTCAAAAAACATTTAGCCGATTATCAAAATTAATTCCTGTTGAAAATATTTATATTCTAACCAACGAAAGATACAACGACTTGGTTTTAGAGCAGTTGCCGATGGTGAAACAAGCGCAAGTTTTGCTTGAACCAGCAATGCGAAATACGGCACCTTGTATTTTATATGCTTCTTTAAAAATCCAAAAACTAAATCCAAATGCAGTTATGGTGGTTGCTCCAAGCGATCATTGGATTGAAGACGAAGTTACCTTTTCGGATAATTTGAAAAAGTGTTTTGATTTTTGTTCAAATGAAGATGCATTGATGACTTTAGGAATAAAACCGACGTTTCCAAATACTGGTTTTGGTTATATCGAATATGATAAATCCGATGAAAATCCTATAAAATCTGTAAGCCAATTCAGAGAAAAACCAGATTATGAAACTGCAAAATCATTTCTTGCAAGTGGAAATTTTTTATGGAATGGTGGAATATTTATTTGGTCTGTAAAATCTATTTTAGGGGCTTTTGAAAAATTTCAACCTCAAATGAATGCTTTGTTTTTGAAAGGTATTGAAAGTTATAATACCAATTCAGAAACTAACTTTATTAATGAAAATTATGCCGATTCAGAAAACGTTTCTATTGATTATGCGATTTTAGAAAAAGCTAAAAACGTATATGTTTTACCAGCAACTTT
>CANIFM010000107.1 GCA_947466955.1 Bacteroidota bacterium | reverse complement strand
GCTGTTGAAATAGAAAAAATAATGCCGTTAAGTTCCCCAGAAAATGTATTTGAAAATATGAGTCAATTGATTGAAACTATCAATAAAAGCGACAAAAATACAATTGACAAATGTGTGTTTTTGGCACAAGAAATATGGATTCATCAGCCGTTTGTAGATGGAAATAAAAGAACGGGAAGGCTTTTGATAAATTTTTTATTAATGAAAGAAGGCTTTCCTTTATTCGTTTTCAACAACGAAAACAACAATTACAACAGTCTTTTGGTTGAACATTATTATAACTCAAAACCAGATTTGATTAAAAACTATATTACCGAAACCCTTTCGGATAAAATGAATGCAACAATAGATTCCTATTCAAAAATCAATAAAAATTTTAAAGGTTTCCGTTTTTTGCTGTAAAACTTTGAATTAAATTCTGTGAAATTGTGATTGATTTTCAATTGCTTCAAATTCTTTATTTGACTGATTGAAATTGTATCTTTGCTGAAAATTTACAAAAATGTCAAAGCAAGTTCGTGTGCGTTTTGCACCAAGTCCGACTGGACCTTTACATATTGGCGGTGTTCGTACCGCTTTATTCAACTATTTATTTGCCAAGCAAAATGGCGGGATTTTCTATTTGAGAATTGAAGATACCGACCAAAATCGATTTGTTCCAGGTGCCGAAAGCTATATTTTGGAAGCCTTAGAATGGCTTGGAATTTCACCCGATGAAACTATTGGTAAAAATGAAAAATTTGGTCCTTATCGTCAAAGCGAAAGAAAATATTTGTACAAAAAATATGCTGACGAACTAATTAATTCGGGTTGGGCGTATTATGCATTTGATACTTCCGAAGCATTGAATTTCCATAGAAAACAACACGAAGAGCAAGGAAAAACATTTATTTACAACCATCACAATCGTGAAAAATTAGATACTTCTTTGGTGATTTCAAATGAAGAAACGCTGAAAAGAATTGCGAATAATGAAGAATATGTAATCCGTTTTAAAACGCCTGTTGACGAAACATTACATTTAAAAGACATTATTCGTGGCGATGTGAAGTTTGAAACCAACGTTTTAGACGATAAAGTTTTATTCAAAAGTGACGGAATGCCAACGTACCATTTGGCGAATATTGTGGACGATCATTTGATGGAAACGTCGCACGTAATTCGTGGTGAAGAATGGTTGCCATCAATGCCATTGCACGTTTTATTATACCGTGCATTTGGTTGGGAAGCACCTGAATTTGCTCATTTACCTTTGATATTAAAACCTATTGGAAATGGAAAATTATCAAAACGAGATGGCGATAAATTAGGATTTCCGGTGTTTCCATTAGAGTGGAAAACAGACGAAGGAATTTCATCTGGTTATCGTGAAAATGGATTTTTTCCAGAAGCGGTTATCAACTTTTTAGCATTGTTGGGTTGGAATGACGGAACAGAACAAGAAATATTTTCATTAAAAGAGTTGGTTGAAAAATTCGATTTGAATCGTGTTCATAAAGCCGGTGCAAAATTTGATCCTGAAAAAAATAAATGGTTCAATCATAATTATTTGCAAATGCAAAGCGATGAAAATTTGGCAAAATCATTCGCCCCAATCGTAGCTTCAAATGGCGTTGAAGCGTCAGAGGCGCATTTAACGAAAGTGGTTTCATTGATAAAAGAAAGAGCTAATTTTGTGTCAGAATTTTGGGATTTATCCGACTTTTTCTTTGTGGCACCAACGGTTTACGATGAAAAAGCATCTAAAAATTGGAAAGAAGAAACGCCCGAGTTAATGCAAAAATTAATTGCAGTTTTAGAAACAATTGAAGATTTTACAACAGAAACTATCGAAACAATTGTGAAAGATTGGATGACTGCAAATGAAATTGGAATGGGAAAAATAATGCAGCCGTTCCGATTGAGTTTGGTTGGTGCTTTGAAAGGTCCACATTTGTTTGATATCGTGGCTTTCATAGGAAAAGAAGAAACCATAAAAAGAATTCAAAAAGCGATTATAAATTTATAGTTGGCATTTATAATTCATAAAAAAGAGGCTTAATCGCCTCTTTTTCTGTTTTTTATCCATTTGATGATAAATGGAATAACGAGTTTAAAAGTTGTAATGTACCATTCTGAAAGTAGCGGTTTAAACGAACCAACAACCTCATTTAGAATGTTTTTAGGAGATAGATTCTCTTTCGTTTTTTCAATACTTAAAGCAATTTTTTGATAATGAATTTCGCTTTGTAATTTCAAAATTTCTAAATCACGATCTATTTCAGCGTAAGATGAATATTTTTTGGTTGCCATAATTAGTCGTTAAAAAAGATTTCTGAAAATTTCTCCAAAATCGGTCCTTCAATAATTTTGTCTTTAAATAAAAATACAAGTAAAGTGAAAAGCAGATAAATTCCTCCGACCGTTAAAAAACCCAAAGCGTTGCTACCAAAATAAGTGCCAATTGCAAAAGCTCCTGCTATGGAACAAAACAATAAAACCATCAAAAGAAATAAAACCATTAAGGTAATTTTCAAAATCAAGGTCATCGATTTCATAGCCACTTTAAAACTTTTCAGCTTGTAATATGCCAAATTACTCTCAATATACTCTTGCGTTTCTTTTCGGATGTTTTCTGTATTTTGTTCTAATTCTTCAAAAGCCATAATTGGAATTTATTTGTGCATTTTTGCATTTTGGTTTTTTAAATCGGAAAGTTTTGTTTCTAAGAAAGAGATTACATCTTCAGATTTATGGCTCATATTTGAAACCAAATCTTCGTAGGTATCTTCCAAATCATACTTTGCATTCGAGAATTTTCTTTTGAAGGAATTAGTTGCATTTTCTAATTTGTGCTTCAAATCAGTTTTTGCATCGTCATAACCTCCTTTTATTTTTTCCCTGGTTCGTGAACCTTTGTCTGGAGCGAACAAAATTCCAATTCCTGCTCCAACCACAGCTCCTGCTAAAAGAGCTAAAACTGTATTCCCTGTGTTGTTTGACATAATTTCTATTATTAAAAGTTACTTCCACATAAAGATACAAATTAATAAAAGGTAATCCGTTAAGAAGCCGTTAAAGTGTCTATTTTTATGATGAAAAACGAAATAAAGCGTCGTAATAAATAGATTTTCATCAAATGGTAATTCGGGTCGTAAAAATTAAAATAATTACTTAAAATTAAGCTGTGAAATCCATTTTTGATTGGGTAAAACTATCGGTTTTGTAATTTCAATCAGAAATAGTAATAATAGAAAAAGCACCTCGATGAAGTGCTTTTTAATTGATAAAAACTATTTAAAATTATTTTAAAGCTTCCAAAACTTTTTCGTTTTTTTCTGAAAGTTTCAATTCTGAAAGTTGCGTTTTAAAATCATTTAAATTTTCTAAATCCTTTTTTAAATTTTGAATTGCAAAAAACCTAACCGACGGCATTTGACTTTTTAACGACATCGAATATAATTTTGTTAACGCTTCCAATTCTATATCTTTAAATTGAACTTTATCAGAATAATGCAAAATCAAATTTGAAAATAATAATGCGTTGTTGTCGTTTTTCACATTTTTGACAATTGTTTGACAAATTAAACTGAAATTATCGACACTTTTAATGTTTTCAACGATGGATTCTAATATTAAATTTGCTGCCGTTTCATCCTTTTCTTTTACATATTTATTGATTTCTTTTTGCATCGACATCAATAAATTTTCTTCTTTTTTGCCTTTTTCTTCCCAAGCATCTTTTAGTCCAACGGTTCTGTTAAATACTAATTTTTCAGCCATTGAATCTTTATCAACATTGAAATAACCAAGGCGTTGAAATTGGAATTTATCTCCCAATTTTACGGTTGCCAAACTTGGTTCTACAAATCCTTTTACAATTTGTAAAGAATTAGAATTCATAAATTCTAAGAAGTTTTTTTCCTTGTGACTGTCGGGTGCTTCATCAATAAAAAGGCGATCGTACATTCTAACTTCAGCTTGAATTGCGTGTTGAATAGAAACCCAATGTAATGTTCCCGAAACCTTTCTTTGACTTGCTTCACTTCCGCTACCGCTTTGGCTGTCTTCGTCATACGTAACGTGAATTTCAGTGATATTTCCAGCATCATCTTTTATAACGCTTTCTCCTTTAATGATATAGGCGTTTTTCAATCGCACTTCTTTACCAATTGATAATCGGAAAAATTTAGCTGGTGCTTCTTCTAAAAAGTCTTCTCTTTCGATGTATATTTCTCTTGAAAACGGAACTTTTCTAAAACCTGCACTTTCATCTTCTTGATTGTTTTCGGCTTCCAAGAATTCTTCTTTTCCTTCAGGATAATTGGTAATTACGACTTTAATTGGATCTAAAACTGCCATAACTCGTGGTGCAGTTTTGTTTAAATCTTCACGCAAGCAAAATTCTAAAAGCGAAACATCAATCACGTTCTCCCGTTTTGCAACTCCAATAGTTTCACAGAATTTACGAATAGAATTGGCTGTAAAACCTCGTCTTCTCAAACCTGAAATCGTTGGCATTCTTGGATCGTCCCAACCATTCACAATATTTTCTTGAACCAATTGCAAAAGTTTTCGTTTGCTCATTACGGTATAATTCAAGTTCAAACGCGCAAATTCGTATTGATTTGGTCTAACTTTCTTTAAGTCATTAGACCCTGAACTTGATTCAGGGTAAATTTGGTCTAAAAACCAATTGTATAATTCGCGGTGCATTACAAATTCTAAAGTGCAAATAGAATGAGAAATTTGCTCGATATAATCACTTTCACCGTGAGCATAATCGTACATTGGATAGATTTTCCAATCGTTTCCTGTTCTGTGGTGATGGCGGTGTAAAATCCGATACATTAAAGGATCTCGCATCAACATATTTGTAGATTTCATATCTATTTTAGCTCTCAAAACGTGACTTCCTTCTGGAAAATCTCCGTTTTTCATAGCTTCAAATAACGATAAATTTTCTTCAACCGAACGATTTCTGTAAGGTCCGTCAACTCCAGCTTGTGTTGGCGTTCCTTTTTGAGCCGCCATATCTTCAGACGATTGACTGTCAATATAGGCTTTTCCGTTTTTAATCATCGAAACTGCCCAATCGTATAATTGTTGGAAATAGTCCGACGCATACCGTTCTTCAGCCCATTTGAAACCCAACCATTGCAAATCTTCTTTGATAGCGTCAACATATTCTTGTTCTTCTTTCGCAGGATTGGTGTCGTCAAAACGTAAGTTTACAGGCGCATTGTACCGCAATCCTAAACCAAAATTCAAACAAATGGATTTGGCGTGACCAATATGCAAATAACCGTTAGGTTCTGGCGGAAAACGAAAACGTAATTTATCTTGAGGAAAACCACTTGCTAAGCTGTCTTCAATAATTTGTTCAATAAAATGAAGTGATTTCTCTTCGGTTGACATAATTTTCTAAATTGAAATGCAAAGATAAAAATTTAGATGAGAGATAAAAGACTTTAAGATAATAGAATTTGAATTGAATTTATTAGTATTTTTGTATAAAACAAAAGCTATGAGACAATTAACCGTTACAATTCCAGACGATTTTTACGAAACTTTTATTAATTTTTTCAAGCACGTTCCTGAAGTTACAATAGATGATGAAAACATTTGCGAGGTTCCTTTGTGGCAACAAGAAATGGTTTTAGAACGTATAAAAAATGCTAAACCAGAGGATTATGTAGATGCTAGAGCGTCATTAAAAAAGATAAAAGATAAATATGGTTTTTAATGTAAAAACCTTAGTTAGAGCTGAACTTGAAATAGATGAAGCTGTTTTTTATTATGAAACAATCCGAAAAGGTTTAGGGGAAAAATTTTTATTAGATTATGAAAATCAATTAAATACACTCTACAATTTTCCTTTTTTTGAAGAAAAATACAATATTGTACGCGTCCTGCCTTTAAAAAAATTTCCTTATTTGATTCATTTTACAGTTAACGAAACAGAAAAAACGGTTTCGATTCAAGCTATAACCAACAATCATCAAGATCCAAATACCACAAAATTAAAACAATAAAATGGGTACAATAAAACTTAAAAATATCAGAACTTTCTCGTATCACGGATGCTTGCTTGAGGAAGGTAAAATTGGTTCGGATTACTCGGTTGATTTAGAAATTAAAACCGATTTAAGGAAATCGTGTTTGTCGGATGATTTGAAAGATACGGTTGATTATGTGCTTTTAAATCAAATTGTAGAGGAAGAAATGGCGATTCGTGCGCATTTATTAGAGCACGTTGGGCATCGAATTATAACGAAAATATTTGCAAAGATTCCGTCGGTTTCCCGAATTGTCTTAGGTGTTTCTAAGTTGAATCCTCCTATTGGTGGTGACGTTGAAGCAGTTACTATCGAATTAGAAGAATATCGAAATTAAGTCGCCTGCCAAAAATTGGGGAATCGAAATTTTTCAAAATTTAAAATTTAAAATTCAAAATTATTTCCTATTTTTGCAATCCAATTAAATAATGGCGTCGTGGCCGAGTGGCTAGGCTGGGCTCTGCAAAAGCTCCTACTCCGGTTCGAATCCGGACGATGCCTCTAAAAGAGATACAGAAATGTGTCTCTTTTTTTTATGGAATTTTTAGGGAAATTTGGTAAAGATAGTACTCCGGTTCTCCCGAAGCTTCGGGACGGACGATGCCTCTAAAAGAGATACAGAAATGTGTCTCTTTTTTTTATGGGAATTTTTAGAAAAATTAATTAAAGAAAGGTTGAGGAAAAATTATCATTCTCCATCTTCTTTCTCATATCCTTCATAATAATAGGATTGCTCAATTCCTTTAAAAATAACTTCTCTATTATTTATTTCATCAGTTAAATTTTCACTTAATAAAGTTCTTAATTCCAAGCCATTAATCGGGCTTCTTTCCATAGCTTGTAAGTAAAACGATTTATCAACAAATTGCCAATTTACTAATTTTTTAAGTCTGGTTTTTAAAATCATATCGAGCCAAATACGCATTGTTCTTCCGTTGCCTTCCATAAAAGGGTGCGCAATATTCATTTCAATGTATTTTGCTATAATTTCCTCGAAATTATTCTCTGGCATTTGTTCAATTTTTATCAAAATTTCGTTCAAATACAAAGCGGTTGCAAATCTAAAACCACCTTTCGATATATTATGAATACGAACTTTTCCAGCAAAGTCGTATAAACCATTGAAAAGATAATGATGAATTTCCATAAGACCCTTTGTTGTTCCTACTTCTATTTTATCAATAGCATTTGATTCAAATAAACGAAACGCTTTTTCTAAACTATTTTTATGAATATTTTTCATAGACAGTTAGATTTATAAATCTGTAAATTCATTGCCAAAAATACTTCAAATGATTGTTATTTCTTCAAAAGGTTTTACTTTTTCAAATTGAATTCTTCTTATATTTTGAACACCCAATCAAAACTTTATGATAAACTCCATAATGTAGCGGAAATGCAATTGGTACCACTTGTCCGAATAGTTGTATTCAACGCGGTTTACATCGTTCGAGCTGCGCACGAAACGAAACCCTAGTTGTTAACTGATGATTTTTCTTTTATGCAGATATTGGATTTAATTTAACTTGTCCACCGACCGCTTTCAAAACTTTCATTATTGTAGAAAATTGAGGTTTGGATCCGTCTGACAATGCTTTGTATAAACTTGGTCTGCTTAATCCTGCCTTTTCAGCAATTTTTGTCATTCCAATTGCTTTAGCAACATTTCCGAGTGCTTTTACCAAATCATTTTCGTTTCCGTTTTCTAAAACTTCGTTTAAATATTCTGTAATCATTTCATTACTATCCAAATAATCTGATATGTCAAATTTTGTTGTTTCCATTTTTTAACTATTTAATGATTTCCAAATTTCTTTTGCTTTTTCAATGTCACTTTGTTGAGTTGATTTATCACCTCCAAAAAGTAAAATTATAATTTTGTTGTCTTTCTCTTTAAAGTAAACTCTGTAACCTTTCGCATAATTTATTTTAAGTTCTTTTATACCATCGCCAACTAATTCACAATCTCCAAAATGTTCGTCTTCTTCTAATTTTTGAATTCTAATTAAAATTTTCACTTTGGCTCGCAAATCTTTCAATTTCCGAAACCATTTGTCAAATTCAGTTGTTTTTTCAATAAAGTACATAATTTTATTTTGTATTCATTTGGATACAAATTTAATATTTATTTTAATACGATTTTGTTTTTTGAAGATTTTTTTTAAAATGTCACTCTATTTTTCTAAAAGCGCTATTATGCTGATTGTGTATCTATTACTAAAAACAACCAATTAAATACATTAATCTTTAAATTGATTATAATGTATCTACTCCATTTTCTCCAATGCCTTTTTAACCATTTTTTGGTCGCTTGGAAACCAACCTTGAAGCATAATTGTCATTCCAAAAAGTATCAATAAAATGCTTATTAATTTTTTTATATTCAGAATGTTTTTTGGGGTCATTTTGTGTTTTAATTGTTTGGCTAATAGTATTTTACCCATATCAACAAACAAATAAGTTAAAATTACAGAAGTGAAAAAAGTTAGCATTCTTGAATTTTCTAATTCCAGTTTTGGTCCAACGGTAATTAGTATTAAAAACCAAAAAAGAAGTACGCCAACATTAATAAAATTCAATAAAAATCCTTTGATAAAAAGGGCACGATAATTCTTTTTTTGGAATACAATTTCAACATCGTCTTCGTTTACTTTTGAGGTAATTTTCCGAAGTTTTATAAATGAAATCAAACCGTAAGTAAGCATTAAAATTCCTCCAAAAATGAAAATTGCAGGGTCATTTTTCAAGCTTTGAATCAATCTGTAACTACTGAAATAAGCTATTAAAATAAAAAATATATCTGCTAAAACAACGCCTAAATCAAATACCAAAGCAGCTCTAAATCCTTTAACTGCGCTTGTTTCAAGCAACACAAAGAAAACAGGGCCAATTAGAAAACTTAAAAAAATTCCGAGTGGAATTGCTGTTAAAATGTCTTGAATCATTAATAAAATTTAGAATCGAATTATTACAAATATAAAAATATTATCTATTGCTTTGATTGATTGAACCGCCTAAAACCGTTTTTTGATTAATTTGTTTCGGTTT
>CANIFM010000106.1 GCA_947466955.1 Bacteroidota bacterium | reverse complement strand
TCTTGGGACAGAGGAATGATTCAGGTTTACGACAATTTTACTAATGATTTTCTATACCCAAATCCGGATAATTTATTGGTTTTTGTAGAAAATCACGACACGGGACGTTTTAATGAAATTTATAAAAATGATTTCAAAAAATACCAAATGGCAATAACTTTAATTGCAACTATCAGAGGAATTCCTCAGTTGTATTATGGTTCGGAAATTGGGATGAATGGCGACAAAGGAAAAGGCGATGCCGACATTAGAAAAGATTTTCCTGGAGGTTGGAAAGGCGATTCAAATAACGCTTTTTCAAAACAAGGAAGAACCGCAGAACAACAAAAATTCTTTGATTTTTCATCTAAATTATTCACTTGGAGAAAATCCAAAGACGTAATTCATTCGGGAAAAACGACGCATTATATTCCTGAAAATAACGTTTATGTTTATTTTAGATACAATGAAAAAGAAACGGTAATGGTTGTAATCAACAACAATTCTGAAAAACAAATTTTGAAAACGAATAGATTCAAAGAAAATATTCAAAATTTCAAATCAGGTAAAGAAGTGTTGTCGGGCAAAATAGTTGACCTAAATACTGAAATTGAAATTGAAGGAAAATCAGCCTTGATTTTAGAATTGAAATAATATGCAAAAGTTTCTAATTCCATTTTTATTTATGACTTTACTATCATTTGCGCAAAGCAAAATGGAGATGAAACAACTAATTGATTCTGAGAAATTTCAAGGAATAATAAATAGAATCGATAGTTTTCCAACAAAATTTATTACGCCAAGAACGATTGATATTTGGTTGCCATCAAATTATTCAAAAAGCAAAAAATACAGCGTAATTTATATGCACGATGGACAAATGCTTTTTGACGCCACAACAACTTGGAACAAGCAAGAATGGATGATTGACGACGTAATTACTAAATTATCAGTTGAAAATAAAATTGAAAATGTGATTGTTGTTGCCATTTGGAATATTCCAACTTTGCGTCACACCGATTTATTTCCGAAAAAACCATTAGAAAATTTAACGCAAGAACAGCACGATTTAATTTTAGAAAAAGCACAGAAATTCGGTTATACTTTCACTTTTGAAGCAGTTAATTCTGACAACTATTTGAAATTTATTGTCGAAGAAGTAAAACCATTTGTTGACACGAATTTTTCAGTTTACACCGATACAAATCACACTGCAATAATGGGTTCAAGTATGGGCGGATTAATTTCGATGTATGCCATTTGTGAATATCCAAAAGTGTTCGGGAAAGCCGCTTGTTTATCAACGCATTGGATAGGTTTTCGGGAATTTGAAAACAATCCAATTCCTGAAAGTTTTTTTTCTTATATGAAGGAAAAATTACCAAATCCAAAAAATCATAAACTCTATTTTGATTACGGAACTGAAACTTTGGATTCTGATTATTTAAAATATGAATATCGAGTTGATGAAATTTTAAAAGAAAAAGGATACGATTCCACAAATTCCAAAAATTTAAAATTTGAGGGAGAAAATCATTCGGAAGCATCGTGGCAAAAAAGAATACCTATTCCCATAGAATTTATGTTTGGAAAATAACATACTGTTTCAGGGTTTAGAAATAGATATTCATCCAAATTACACAATAGAAAATCTGTGGAAATCTGTGAAAATCTGTGGCAAAAAAAAACGAAGCAACGCTTCGACTAATAAAACTAACAAATTTAAAAGATGAAAAAATTACTTTTATCAGCATTGTTGCTTTCAACACTAATTAGTTGCAAAAAAGAAAGTTCAGAAAAATCAACATCAACAGAACAAATTGCAGTTTTTCAACCAGAAATGGAAGAAAATTCAGTGATTTATGAAGTCAACATCCGACAATATTCCCCTGAAGGAACATTTAGCGCTTTCACAAAAGACATTCCACAACTTAAAGAATTAGGAATTAAAATCCTTTGGGTAATGCCAATTTTTCCAATTTCAGAAACCAAAAGAAAAGCGACTGGTGGCGAAAACAGCAAATTTGCAAGCGAAATGCCTAAAAAAGAACAGTCAAAATATTTGGGAAGTTATTACGCCGTTTCTGATTTCAAAAAAGTAAATCCTGAATTTGGAACCATTGAAGATTTTAGAAATATGGTAAAAACAGCTCACGAAAACGGTATTTATGTAATTTTAGATTGGGTTCCAAATCACACAGGTTGGGATCATGTTTGGATAAAACAACATCCAGAATATTACACACAAAATGAAAAAGGAGAAATAATTGACCCAATTAACCCTGAAAATGGAAAATCTTGGGGCTGGACCGATGTTGCCGATTTGAATTATGATAACAAAGGATTGCGTGCAGCAATGACGGGCGATATGTTGCATTGGATAAAAAACGAAAACATTGATGGCTTCCGTTGTGATGTGGCAAGTAATGTTCCAACAGATTTTTGGCAAGATGCGATACCAAAATTGCGTAAAGTGAAAAACATTTTTATGCTTGCCGAAGCTTGGCAACCTGAATTGATGAAAACGAATTTATTTGATATGTGTTACGGCTGGGAAGCGCATCATATTATGAACAGAATTGTGAAAGGCGAAAACACCGTTGCTGACTGGGACAAAAACATAAAAGATAATTCTAAAAAATATGAAGCCAATGATATTTTGATGAATTTTGTTGACAATCACGACGAAAATTCTTGGAACGGAACTATGAAAAGTCGTTTAGGAAATGCCGAAGAAGCGATGACTGCTTTGTCTTATTTAACTCCAGGAATGCCATTAATTTATAGCGGTGACGAATATGGATTGGATAAAAGTTTAAAATTCTTTGAAAAAGATTCTATTCCAAAAACAAAAGGAAAACAATGGGAATGGCGCGTAAAATTAGGTAAACTTAAAAATGAAAACAGTGCTTTAAGTGGCGGTAAAAATCCAGCTTCCTACACTCGAATTTCAACTTCTGATGATGCCAAAATAGTAGCATTTGAAAGAGAAAAAGAAGCGAAAAAAGTAATTTATCTTGGTAATTTATCAAAAGAAGCAACGGCATTTTCAGTAGCTTTTGATGGAAATTACACTGATTATATGACAGGCGAAAAAGTGAGTTTTTCAAAAAATCAAAAACTAACTTTCAAACCTTGGGAATATAAAATTTTAATTGCCGAATAAGCATTTCAAAATACCTAAAAAGCACAAATCAGTTCGGTTTGTGCTTTTTTTATTTTATACCAAAAAAACCACTAATTAATCCAAACGTTTTGGTATAATGCAGCGGTATGTTTCATTTAGTCCATTTTTATTGGACTATTTTGAAATAACAGGCGGTATTAGCTACCTTTGCACTTTATCAAAGTCAAGCACTTTGAAAAATTAAAATATGAATCAGAATTACGACCTAATTATTGTTGGTGGAGGTGCCGCAGGATTTTTCACGGCAATCAATATTGTTGAGAAAAATCCCAAGCTGAAAGTTGCCATTTTAGAACGAGGAACCGAAGTACTCAACAAAGTACGAATTTCTGGCGGAGGCCGATGCAACGTGACCCACGCCTGTTTTGAACCCAACGAATTAGTCAAATTTTATCCTCGTGGCGAAAAAGAATTACGAGGGCCGTTTCATCAATTTTGCTCTGGCGACACCGTCGAATGGTTTGAAAAACACGGAGTAGAACTGAAAATTGAAGCCGACGGACGAATGTTTCCCGTTTCCAATTCTTCGCAAACCATAATTGACTGTTTTCAAGACGCCACAAAAAAATTGGGAATATCCGTTTTAACGAATCAAAGCGTACAATCTATTTTCAAAAAAGACGCCCTTTGGAAAGTCGAAACGCAATCGGAAACCTACATTACCGAGAAATTAATTTTGGCAACAGGCAGCAATCCAAAAATCTGGGAAATGCTTCAAACCTTTGGTCACGCAATCGTTTCGCCCGTTCCGTCCTTATTCACATTCAATATTAAAGACCCAAGAATAAAAGAATTACCAGGTGTTGCAGCGCAAGTTTCTGTGAAAGTGAAAGACACCAAACTAGAAACTTCGGGACCATTATTAATCACACATTGGGGAATGTCTGGGCCTGCAATTCTAAAATTATCGGCTTGGGGAGCACGAATTTTGCACGACAAAAACTACCAATTTACCATTTTTGTGAATTGGCTGAATGATTTAGATGTCGAAAATGTCGAGAAAACCCTCAAAGAATTAAAATTAGAACACGCAAAAAAAGCCGTTTCCAAGAAGTCTCCGTTTGATTTAACCAACCGTTTATGGGAAAGTTTGGTGCTCGCATCGGGCATTGAATCAGAGACAAAATGGGCAGATTTATCGAAAATCCAACTTCAAAATTTATCCAATCAGTTAACAAATGGCACGTTTCAAGTCAATGGAAAAAGCACCTTCAAAGAAGAATTTGTAACCGCTGGAGGAATTGATTTGAAAGAAATTAATTTCAAAACAATGGAAAGCAAATTGCACGAAAACCTCTATTTTGCTGGAGAAATTGTAAATATCGATGCCGTAACGGGCGGTTATAATTTCCAAAATGCGTGGACAAGCGGATTCATTGTCGCCAATTCAATTTAGATTTTCCTCAATTTTAATTAGGAGCGAATTGTCCCCGCATTTCAGGAATTGCAATTCCCGCTTTCGCCTTTATCTCTCCACTTCGTTACGAGGATAACGGCTCCATCGGGGCTACCGGATTATTCATTTTTGTACTTTAAATTAAGAGAAGTTTATCCTTTGATTAACAAGAAATTAGTAGTCAAATCAACCGTTTAACTTTTTGCTTTAGATATTTTTACAAAATGAAATTATCTCAAATCAAATTTTTAATTTTCTTTCAATTTTTAATTGTACAAATCAGTTTCTCATAATCGGAAACTGTTTACAAGGGCAAAATTCTATATAATAATCTCCCCATTGAAAACATTGAAATAATCAACTTAAATTCAGAAAAAAGTGCCTTTTCAAATAGTGCTGGAGAATTTTCCATTGTTGCAAAATCGGAAGATATTCTAGTTTTTGCATCAAAACTTTACGACTACAAAAGAATTTCAGTTCTCCCCGTGTATCTTAATAATATTATTCAAACCATTTCATTAATAAAAAAACCTGAAGAACTTAAAGAAGTAATTATTACAAAAATGAAATGGCAACATATTGGCTCCGATAAAAATGCGTCCAACCAAATTGCTTTAGACAAGATGCAATCACAAATAAAAAACCCATTTATTTATGATGGAAGCATTACAAATGGTCTTGATTTTATAAAAATTGGAAGATTGATAATCGATTTATTTAAAAAAGATAAAACCGAAATTAAAAATAAAATACCCGAAATTCAATTTTATGAATTAGCAAAAAACAAAAATTACCAAGAATATTACAGTAAAAGTTTAAATTTAAAACCAGACGAAATAGAACTATTTCTACAATTTTGTGATGCCGATCCAAAATCTAAAATTGTTGCTCAAAACAATAATTCATTGGCTATGATGGATTATTTATTTGCAAAAAACCTTGAATTCAAAAAATTAAAACCCTAAATATTATTTTGGTACGAACTCAATTGATTACTAAAAAACTGAAAACTGAATACTACCCTAGATTTAACCACCAAATACTTGCGTTCAAAACAGAAGCAAAACTCACCCAAAGTAGATAAGGAATAAATAAATAACCCGCAATTTTATCGATTTTTCCAAATTGAACATAGGTTTCATAAATCATCAGCCACAAGAGTACAATTTCTATTAAAGCCAACATTGGGTTGTGCAATCCGAAAAACAATATCGACCACAAAGCATTCAAAGCCAACTGAATCGCAAAGAAAATCAAAGCTTTTTTCACCAATTCTCTATTCGTATCAATTCTGTTCCAAACCAATCCAGCAGCAATTCCCATCATAATGTAAAGCATCGACCAAACTGGCGCAAAAACCCAACTCGGCGGATTAAAACTTGGTTTTACTAAATTAGGAAACCAAGTGTTAACGCTTGATTTCGTTGCCATTCCAGAAAAATAACCAATCGCTAGACACGTTGCAACAACAATTAAAATTAGTTTATATTTGTTCATAATTATTTAATTTAGATAACAAATTTAAGGAAACTTTGCGTGGAATAGTCAAATTAATTCAACGTATAAATCAAAAAAAGTATCTTTGTAAAAATTAGTACCATTTATGATTTCAGCAAACGATTTTATACCTTCAAAATACGAACATTCTATAGAAAAAGGAGCTTTTTCGTGGAGTGCACCAAGCAACATTGCATTAGTGAAATATTGGGGGAAAAAAGACGACGAAAATAGTCAAATTCCAGCAAATCCTTCCGTGAGTTTTACATTAAATTCCTGTAAAACAGAAACTAAATTGGCTTTCGCCAAAAAAAATAATGACGAAAATTTCTCCTTTGATTTGCTATTTGAAGGAAAACCAAAAGAAGATTTCAAGCCTAAAATTCAGAAATTTTTAGAACGAATTGAAGTTTATTTGCCTTTTTTGAAAGACTATCATTTCACAATCGACACTCAAAATACTTTTCCACACAGTTCAGGAATTGCTTCGTCAGCTTCTGGAATGGCAGCTTTGGCAATGAATTTTATGAGTTTAGAAAAATTGCTATCCCGAAACTTCGGGACAGAAATGACGGATGATTATTTCTATAAAAAAGCTTCGTTTTTGGCTCGATTAGGCTCAGGAAGTGCTTGCAGAAGTGTCAAAGGAAGTGTTGTTGTTTGGGGAAATCACAATAACATTTCTGGAAGTTCCGATTTATTTGGAGTAGAATTTCCAAACGCAATTCACGATAATTTCAAGAACTATCAAGATACAATATTGCTGGTTGACAAAGGCGAAAAACAAGTTTCGAGCACGATTGGACACGATTTAATGCACGGTCACCCATTTGCCGGAAGGCGGTTCCTACAAGCACACGAAAATTTAGATGCGTTAATTTCTATCTTTGAAAGTGGCGATTTAACCGAATTTATCAAAATTGTAGAAAGCGAAGCCTTGACTTTACACGCAATGATGATGACTTCAATTCCCTATTTTATATTGATGAAACCCAACACTTTGGAAATTATAAATGCCCTTTGGAAATTCAGAAATGAAACTCAAATTCCCGTATGTTTTACATTGGATGCGGGGGCTAACGTGCATATTTTATATCCAGAAAAAACAAAGGAAAAAGTTTTACAATTTATTAAGAGCGAATTAGTTGGCTATTGTCAAAATGGTCAGTACATTTGTGATGAAATTGGATTTGGAAGTCAATTGATAATTGATAATTGATAATTGATAATTGATAATTGATAATTGATAATTGATAATTGATAATTGATAATTGATAATTGATAATTGATAATTGATAATTGATAATTGATAATGTAAAATTAAAGAATGGAGAAACGAAACGTTATCAAAGAAAAATCATTTTTATTTGCAATTGAAATCGTTGGTCTTTATAAAGTTTTAGCCGAAAGAAAAGAGTTTGTTTTATCAAAACAAGTTTTACGTTCTGGGACATCAATTGGAGCAAATATTAGAGAAGCAGAACATGCGCAAAGTAAAGCTGATTTTATACATAAATTATCGATTTCACTAAAAGAAGCTAACGAAACAGAATATTGGTTAGATTTATTGTATGAAACGAAATATATAAATCAAATTGAATTTGAAAATATAAAACCCAAAATAATAGAATTATTAAAATTGTTAACTAGCATTATTAACACTTCTAAATCAAAATAATTATTAATTATCCATTGTTAATTATCAATTAAAAAAAATGAAAGGACCATTATTTTATTCAAAAATATTACTCTTTGGGGAATACGGAATTATTCGTGATTCCAAAGGATTGTCAATTCCGTATAATTTTTACAATGGCGCACTAAAAAGCGACAAAAATTCTTCTGAAGAAGCCATAAAATCAAATGGGAATTTGAAACGATTTGTAACCTATTTAGAAACCTTACAAAACGAACAACCCGAATTAGTGACTTTTGATTTATTAGAATTGAAAAACAATGTTGAAGCAGGAATGTATTTTGATTCCAGTATTCCACAAGGATACGGCGTGGGCAGTAGTGGCGCATTAGTAGCAGCAATTTATGATAAATATGCTCAAAATAAAATTACCGTTTTAGAGAATTTAACCAGAGAAAAATTACTTACTTTAAAAAATATTTTCTCTCAAATGGAATCTTTTTTCCACGGGAAAAGTTCAGGTTTAGACCCTTTAAACAGCTATTTGAGCATTCCAATTCTAATCAATTCTAAAGATAATATTGAAGCAACTGGTATTCCGACACAAAGTTTAAACGGAAAAGGAGCAGTATTTTTATTAGATTCAGGAATTGTTGGAGAAACCGCACCGATGGTAAATATTTTTATGGAAAACCTTAAAGACAAAGGATTTCGAACGATGTTAAAATCGCAATTTATTAAACATACCGATGCTTGTGTCGAAAATTTCCTTGGTGGAGATATGAAATCTTTATTCCAAAATACCAAAAAATTATCAAAAGTGGTTTTGAATAATTTTAAACCGATGATTCCAGAACAATTTCACGGCATCTGGCAAGAAGGAATTGACTCAAATGATTACTATTTAAAACTTTGCGGCTCAGGCGGTGGCGGTTATATTCTTGGTTTTACAGAAGATTTAGAAAAAGCCAAATTGTCGCTGAAAGACTATAAATTGGAAGTTGTATATCAATTTTAGATTGCATTACATTTAAAAATTGAAGAAATGTTAAGCAGAAAAAGCAAACTTTTAATAATGAAAATTGTCAGTTTGTTCTCTGTAGTTCGGGGCTATAACATCCCAATAATCGTTTTAGCACAATATCTTTCCGCAATCTTTATTTTGGCTCCCGAAAAGAGAGCTATGAACGTGATTTTAGATTTCAATTTGTTTCTTATTGTTTTGGCTTCGGCATTAACCATTGCTTCGGGATATATAATCAACAGCTTTTACGATAGCAAAAAAGACTTAATCAATCGCCCAAACAAATCCATTTTAGACCGATTAGTAAGTCAGCAAACCAAACTTCGGGTTTATTTTACACTCAATTTTGTAGTTGCTTTCTTGTCTTTTTTAATTTCTTTTCGCGCGTTTTTATTCTTTTCCGTTTATATATTTCTGATTTGGTTTTATTCCCATAAAGTAAAAAAAT